>CAZVHN010000320.1:0-3483 GCA_964626895.1 uncultured Chloracidobacterium sp.
GTGGGCGGGGGGGAGGAAAGGAGGCAGGAGCAGGAGGCAGCAGGCAGTACGCAGTAGGCGTAGAGTATATCGGTGTCGGACGTGAGGCCGGAAGTTCAGAGTTCAACCTTTAGGTTGCCGATTCGCTAGGAGCTTGACAGCAACCACTACTCAATTCCCGCAGGCTTCAGTTTGCTTTCGTTACGGTGTAAAGTCCTCTCATAACCGACGAGCAAGGGAGTTTTAATTATGTCAACAGCGGTATCAGCCAAAACGGATCGTCTGACAATCGGTGACCGAACATTTGCGTCTCGCCTGATCATCGGCACGGGAAAATACCGCTCCTACGACGAGATGAAAGCGGCGCATCGCGCCTCGGGCGCGGAGATGGTTACTGTGGCGGTCCGTCGCGTGCCTCTGGATCGCGGCACCGAGTCCTTTCTTGATCATCTGGACCCTCAGATGCAGCTATTGCCGAACACCGCGGGCTGCTACACCGCCGCAGAAGCCATTCGCACGGCGCGGCTCGCCCGCGAAGCTTTGCAGACTGATTTGATCAAGCTTGAGGTAATCGGAGACCAAACAACTCTCTTTCCGGACAACGAGCAGACGCTCGAGGCCGCGCGCGTTTTAGTTAAGGAAGGTTTTGTTGTCCTTCCGTATTTCACTGATGATTTGATCATGGCCAAAAAGCTGCTTGATGCGGGCTGCCCAGCCGTGATGCCGCTGGCCGCTCCCATCGGGTCGGGCCTGGGGGTTCAAAATCCCGCCAACCTCAGAATCATGCGCGAGCAACTTCCCGAAGCCACGATCATTGTTGACGCCGGAGTGGGTACAGCCAGCGATGCGGCCATTGCGATGGAACTGGGTGCGGACGCGGTCTTGATGAATACCGCAATTGCCGAAGCGCAAGATTCGACGAAGATGGCCCAGGCGATGAAGCTGGCAATCGAGGCCGGAAGGTTGGCCTACCTGGCGGGTAGAATGTCGAAGCGACTATATGCCAGCGCCTCGAGTCCTCTTACAGGCGTGATACGCTGACACCGCCTGGTGGCGACTGGTTAGGGTGGGGCCTCACTTACACCTGTTGGAACACTGAATTCCTGTGCTTGACTCTCGCGATACTTGACCCGGTCGCTACCGCTCTTCGGTTCTCTGGTCGATCGGTATGACCGCGTCCTCTAGCAGGCTGCGGAAAAATGGTAGGCATCGTCAGCGATCAGAGGAACGATCCACGAAATAACACGAAATGGCTCGAATTTGGTGTCTTCTTCCTGCTGCTGTGGATCGCATTGGTTTTTCAGCAGCCTGCTAGAGGGTGTTGTATGCGATCGGACCGATAGTCGAGAGAGTTCGCAAGACAGCGGCCGTTAGTCAAATCGAACCAGTTGACTGTCCATAGGCCTTGTTGTCATCAGCTCCAGATTTCTCAAGCTGCAGTCGCTCGGCAATTATGAAGCGAATCATGTTGTAGGTAATGGTCTCAGGCAGAGAGTCGTGAAGAGGTTTGAGTCTCTCTGCGCCGTGTTCGGCGATGGCTGCTTCAATCAGGGCGCGATTGGCATCGGAAACGAATTTCGCGGTGTCTATCGCGTAGCCTGCGCGAATGCAGTCGATTAGGTGGCCCTCGACCGTGCCGGTTGTGCAGTTGCGTTGGCGGGCGATTTCTTCGACCGAGAGTCCTTGCTGATAGAAGCCGTAAGTTTGCATCATTGTCTTTGTGGGGCCCTGTTCTTCGGGAACTGGTGCTGTGACGTGTGACTGATCGTCAGTGACTTTGGGAAGCGCCAATTCGACTGTCTCCTGCTCGCGCATCACGCGGTCGCCTAGTTCAGTGATCGAAACGGTAGGGTATTCACCGGGGCTGACTCTGAGGCAACGCGCTCGGATCAGCTCGTCTATGTAAATCAGGATGTCGTCTTGGCGCATGTCTTTCAACAGACCGTAGGTTGATAACTCGTTAAGATGTGACTGCATTAGGTTCTTTGCCGCCGAACCGCGCAAGGTCGCGGCCAGCACCTTCTTTCCAAAGCGACCCTTCATGCGTTTGGCGCCCGCCAGAATCTTCCGGACGCGGAGGGTTTCGTCGACGCTGAGCGCTCGGGGCGTGGAGTCACGCAATTCGGTGCGAGTTTTGCCCGTACGGCGGGACGCAGGCGAATCGTTCAATACCTCTGCGCTGGTTAGGGGGCTCCTTGCTCCCGAGTTTGGCGCACAGTTTCCGCAGGTGCCACATTGTCGTGCGTGATGGCGATCACCGAAATAGTCGAGAATGTGAGCGCGGTAACAATGTTCCGTGTAGCAGAAGTCGATCATCTCGCGAAGTTTCCGCCGTTCCAGGGCCGCCCGCCGTGTTACATCGGCTGGGTTGACGCGAAGTCGCGAGGGAGCGTTGTCGAGCATTATGATGTGGCGAGCGCGCCGGGCGGCGGCCCCAGTGTGGGGCATTCCACCAGCAGGCGAGACCGCTGCGCTCACAGTGGACGGCGACACACGTTCTATGTGGCCGGCGCGTTCCAGCAGATAGAGAGCCGACTGCACTGCCATTTCGTTGCCGGCCCCGCTGCGCTTAGCGATCTCAGACGTCGAAAACTCTATCCGCTTCAGACCGGTAGACGCCAACGCGTCGTAGACTGTTTGAATGGTCTGAGCGTTCGGATAGGAACCTTCGATGAAGAAGTCGTGCGTGTTCTTGTCCGCGTAATTGAATAGCAAGACACAAGAAGATGGCAGGCCGTCTCGTCCTGCGCGCCCGATCTCCTGATAGTAAGCTTCGATCGATCCGGGCATCTGATAGTGGGCGACGAATCTGATGTCCGGCTTGTCGATGCCCATGCCAAAAGCGTTGGTGGCTACAATCATTTGCGTGCGGCCGGCCATGAAATCTTCCTGCGCTTTAATACGCACCGAATCGCTCATGCCGGCGTGATAGGACGCGACATGTAGCCCCTGTTCCTGGAGTTCTCTCGCAACTTGATCTACGGCCTTGCGCGTGGAAGCGTAGACGATACCCGAGCCGTCGTGCGTTTTCGCAAGTCGCTTGATACGCGCAACCTTTTCGCGCTCTTTTTCGGTTTGCACGACATCGATCGAAAGATTAGGCCGGTCAAATCCGCTGACGAATGTTTCCGGATTGCTGAGGCCCAGTTGTTGGATGATGTCCGAGCGAACATAAGGCGTGGCTGTCGCCGTGAGCGCCAGAGTCTGCACTTTTCCCAGGGACTGGAGTGCGCTCTTCAATCGCAAATAATCCGGACGAAAGTCATGTCCCCAGGTCGAAATGCAATGGGCCTCATCAACTGCGAAAAGCGAAACGCCGATGGACTGAACGGCTGCTACAAAGTTGCTGCTGCGAAAGCGTTCCGGAGCGACGTAGACCAGCTTGAATTGTCCGCGTCGTAGCGCATCGATACGCGCGCGTTGTTCGGCAGGAGCAATCGAGCTGTTGATGAAAGTCGCCGGCAGCTGCCGCGATCGTAGGGCATCCACCTGGTCCTTCATGAG
>CAZVHN010000321.1:0-11478 GCA_964626895.1 uncultured Chloracidobacterium sp.
GTTGAGTGACTGCTGCTAAGTTGAGTGCTGCGATCCACTGGCTACCGCAATATGGAGAGATTGCGTGATTTAGGCGAAGATCGCTACTAAAGAGTAGAGAGACGGCCAGTTCTGGGGCGTTCAACTATTCTTGATCACACCGTGTGTCTGCCCGGTCATAACTTCTTTTCCGCTCTGATTACGGCAGACAAACTGCGCCGTCACTCGAGTGTACTGATCACCAGACTCAAGCTCTACCAATGTCACCTCACACTCGATCGTATCACCCGCAAAGACCGGCCGGTGAAACTCGAAGGTCATCTGGCGAGCAATATAATTCATGTCACCACCAATCTTGGTCGGCAGTGTTGCAGTCAGTAAGCCGTGAGCCATCAAACGGCCCTGTTCATCAGGCACGAGATGGTGTTCGCCTTCATCACCCGAAAACCTGGCGAAGGCACGGATCTCTTCTTCCGTGAATGTGCGTTGCCAGGAAACCACGTCTCCAATTTTCATGCCGGTTAATCGCCCTTAAGAGCGAGTTTGATCACCTGTTTGCGGGCCACCACGAAGAGTTCATTTCTGTCGTTGAAAACCATAGCGAACGCTGAAACGTCGGGCTTGAACACCGTCAGATAGCGTCCGTCAGCATCGAACACCTGGATGCCCTTGATATCACAAACATAGACGCGACCTTTGCCATCAACAGCAATGGAACTCGCGGCGCGAAGCTGGCCCGGCTGGTCGCCCGGTCCACCGAAACGATTTACAAACTTCCCTTCGGGAGTGAATTTGAAAACGGCGCTATTGAACCTGCCGAGCGCATAGATATTGCCTGAACCATCAACAGCGACGCGCGTACTTAGTTCTGAGTCGCCACTCGTCCCACTGATCGCGGCAGGAATAGTCCTTACGGCTTTGCCGCTAGAATCAAACCGCACTATATCGTCGCGGTTGCGGTACCAAGCCGCCACCAAGCCACCGTCCGCAGCCGCCGTGACGTCATCGAAGCCCGACTTGCCTTCATATGCCAATTGCCCGAGTAGATTTCCCGTCTCGCCTTCGTAACGATGGATGTTTCCGCCGTGAACAACGTAGACGATGCCTTTGCGGTCGGCAGCAAGACCGCGCAAGAGGGTCTTTCGATCACCAATACCCCATTGCGTAATGAACCTGCCCGCCGGGTCAAAAACCTGTATCCGCCCGCCGGTGTATTCGCCCACGTAAATTCGGCCCGCGCCATCAACTGCGATGCTGCGGGCGTCCTTAAACATTCCCGGGCCGATTCCTTCACTTCCAAACTTGAGCACCTCATCGGCGAAACCATGGTTGGCTTCCCTGGGTGTTGTCCGACTGTCGGTCGATGGTTTATCGGTTCGGCTGATGGAGTAGAACACTGGCGCCAGGACTCCAACCATGGCCAGCACGCCCATCAAGATTCCGAACAGAGGTATGGCCACGAGCACCCAAATCCATCTTGTAACCTTGCGACTGGAAAGGTCCCTCAAGTCAATCGTGATGGGGACCACGCGGGCAGGCTGTCCGTGCAACTCGTCTGGGACCATTAATGAGCTATGGCAATAGTCACAGCGAACGGCCGCCTGCTGCGCGCCGAGCATTTCCTTGCGCTCGTAGGTTACCGGCGCACCGCACTTGGGACAGTCGAAGGTTCGGAACATATGAGTTCTCTCAAGGCCAAAATATCAACTAGTGCCGGAGGCGCGGCAGAAGGTAGCCAGGGGCAAGCGCTTGGCGCGCCGCCCCTGGTTACATCAATAACACAACTCGCCCTGAAAGGGCGTAAAGAACCTCGCAAAACTGAATCCCCGAAGATGTGGAGACTCCGCTATTGGATATGACGAGCGCAATGCTTGATGACGCTTGCTGCGCCCCTTCAGGGCGCGGTTGTGTTTTTCGGACTTGATCCAGGGGCTGCGCGAAGCCGCTTGCCCCTGGCTACCCTCTGCCGCGTCTCCGGCGCTAGTTGAGTTACCCCAGTCACAACTCATCGGTTCTGTTGTCCCAGCACGCAGCTGGTTTTGCCAACCTGCACCAGAACCGTCCATCCGTAGTTGTTGTATCCTGGCTGCTATCAACTTATCCTCAACCACCATCAGCAATGAGTGAAACGGCAGACATCGTGATTATCGGCAGCGGGGTTGTTGGCTCAAGCGTGGCCTATCACCTGGCGGAAGCTGGTTGCACGGACGTCCTGGTCGTCGAGCGCGAAGCTCATCAAGGTAAGGGCTCGACAGGGAAAAGCATGGGCGGTGTGCGCGCGCAGTTTTCGACGCCCGTAAATATCCAGATGTCGATCTATTCGATCGACTTCTTTTCAAGCTTTGATGAAGTTGTGGGCCACCCGGCAGACTATCGCGCGCACGGCTATCTCTTTTGCGCCACCAGCGAGCGTCACCTCAATTACCTCAGAGCAAATCTCGAACGACAGAAAGCACTGGGGCTCAAGAATGTTGAGCTGGTATCTCGCGAAGATATTGCGAAGTTTGTCCCACAACTACGAGTCGATGATGTGCTTGGTGGCACTTACTGTCCTACCGACGGCTTTGTCGATCCTCACAGCGTGATGATGGGATTCATGCTGAAAGCGCGAGAACAGGGCGTGAGGCTGTGGCTCGATACACCAGTAACTGGGATTACAGTGGAGAATGGTCAAATAACCGGAGTTGAGACCAAACGCGGCCACGTTGCAACTCAAGTCATTGTTAACGCAGCAGGCCCCTGGGCCGCGGAGGTGGCAAGGATGGCAGGCCTGGATTTACCTGTTGAGCCCTTGCGGCGCCAGCTCGTTCCCACCGAGGCCTTCGATAAGCTGCCCAAACGGTTTCCGATGGTCATCGACATGTCCACCGGCTTTCATTTCCGGCGCGAGGGTGCAGGGATTCTGCTGGCTTGGAACGATCCCGAAGAAACCGTGGGGTTCAAGAGCGACTTCGACCCAACTTTCGTGGAGAAGATCTTAACTCGCGCGGCAGATCGCGTACCCTGCCTGGCCGATGCCGCGGTTAATCCGCGCCGCTCGTGGGCCGGGTTATACGAGATGACTCCCGACCATCACGCCATCATCGGATCCGCTCCCCAAGTGCGCGGCCTGTATTTCGTTAACGGGTTCAGCGGCCATGGCGTAATGCACTCACCTGCTTCCGGTCGCATCACGGCTGACCTAATTCTGCGCGGCAACTCCGATCTCATCGATACGTCGCAGGTTGGTCTGGGACGTTTTGCCGAAGGAAAGCTTCTGGAAGAAACTGCGCTCCTGTAGGCGTTGTCTAAGCCGTACATACTCTTATCACACCGCGCCTTCAGAAACCCGTGTGAAAACTCAACGGAGGGTCATGAAGTCAGTACCGTCACGCGGTAGCGTCGGGTCTACGGCTCCAACCACAAATCTAAGTGTCATTGGGTATCTACCCGATAGCGACTTTAAACCACTGGGACTCGAGATGGGGATGGCCGGACCCGACGCTACCGCGTTACGGTACTGACTTCATGACCCTCCGTTGAGTTTTCGGACAGCCTCGGTAACGGGTGGGTGCTGGGTAGCGACCCACCCGCTCTACAAACTCTTGGCGATATCAAGGTACACGTTCTTAATCCTCAGTTCGTAGTCTCGGATTGCGGTGACAATGCTTGTCTTCCACCAGGCGAGTTCTCTCATCTCGTTGAGGTCCCACCAACCGATTTCGTTCAGATGATCGGCGGCCACCGGAAAGAGCTTTTGCTCGATCTGCTTTACCGTTCCAGACGCGACAAGTTGCGATTGCCAAAGTTGAGACTTTACTGATACCAGCCCGTCGTTATCACCTTCACTGTCGTTGATAATGTCCCAGGATTTTTGCAGCGGCGTGAATACGAGTTTTTGCTTCTGCGAAGCGGCATAGGCTCGATAGACTACCGAGTTCGTGGCCTCTTGCTCTCTTGCTTGCTCGTTGAAAGCGCTACAAGCTTCAAGCGCGAGATCTCTGAATCCGCCCAAGTCGATGACATTCCCGATGATTTTGATGAACTCGTCGCCTTGATGAGCGAGGCCCCAATTCGCAAAAGAAGTGCCCAGGTGAGGGGTCCCAATCGTAGTGAGGCTGCTGACCTTCGCTGCCATGTCGTGGTTCACGATCATGTGCCGGGCATCCAGGCCACCCATGCTGTGAGCAATGATGTGGACCTTTTCCTGTTCCCTCAGGGTTAACACTTTGTTCACTTCATTACGCAGATCCTCTGCTCGTCGGTCGACGCGCGCCGCAAAACTTACCGACGAATGATAGACGTCAAACCCATGCGTGCGGAGATGACTGGCGATGCCTTTGAAATAATGCAAGGCATCATTAGGTGAGTCGACGCTTAGGCCGAGCGCATCAAATGTCTTGCTGAAGAAGTTGAGCAGGAAATCAAATCTGGCAATTCCATGAGCAAGAATGATGGGATACTTGGGGTTTGGCATTTGTGGGCCTCACTAGTCAATCCGAAGGACTCATCTTATCCCACTCGAACCAGCGACTGAGTTACGGAAGAAAGGTCAGCGGGCTGCTCAAAAACAATCACGATCCACTAAATCACACAAAGGGTCACGAAAAGGGACGCAATTATTCGTGTGGTTTCGAGTGATTTCGTGGATCGTTTTTACGCTTCTCTTGTTGCCCATCAAAAAGACTCTTGCTTACGAAGCAGCGGAGGCCGCTGTCTCCGCATGCGTCCAGGTGTTCTCGAAGCCTCCCACCGTCTCAAACTCCGCGCTCTTCGAGTCGGCAGAGGGACGCTGCCGCACGTTCCAGTAGAAATCGATCACATTTTCCATGAGACGCTGTTCTTCTTCCAGTTCATTGCGAGTCAACTGCTTCAAGAACGCTTGATCGCTCTCCAGTTCACTGAGCGGTGTCGCTTCGATGTAGTCGACCGCTGTCCTTAAGGTGTAGATAGCCAGACCGTTGCAGATTGCGGTGAGGTGCTGGACGTAAGACCGGTCAAAGTCAGTGAAGCGCTGACGCTCGGTAAGTCGCAGGCGGGCCTCAAAGAGCATCGACTTTAGGATGTGGCACAAGCCGCGATTTGTGAAATTCCGTTCGTGAAAGGTTTCGAGCATCCAGTCGTAGAAGAAATCCAGCTTGGGGTCGAGAAAGCGGTAGTCTGGCTCAAAAGGAGTGCCGAGCAAACGACCTTCCTTTTCGAGTTTGGTCTTTAGCGGAGTACCCGCGTAGGGCAACATCCGGCAGAAGCTGGCCACCGCCCACCCGTCTCCGACAAAGGTGTCGAGGAAGTTGATGTTGTTTCTTACCATCTCGAAAGTGCTGTAGGGATCCAGCACCATGAAGCCGAAGTCGAAGGACAGACCAAGCTCCTTGAGCAAGCTGCCGGCTTTCAGGTGTTGCTCCGGCTTAATGCGTTTGCTCATGTTGATGAGGCCTTGCGGGTCGCCGTTTTCCACGCCCATGTACACATGAGTCAGGCCACCAGCCATAAGCTGCCTCATACAATCTTCCCTAATTTCATCCGAGCGACAACTGATCTTGAAAGCTAGTTTTCCTGGTACTCCTTTTTGCACCAAGCCGTCCGCGATTTTGCCGGCCCACTCGCGCGCGCGCTGGCCGCCGGCCAGGAAGTCGTCATCCTGGAAGAGAAAGACCGGCACACCGCGTTCACGGTGAATCGAATACATCTCTTCAACGATAGCTTCCGGGCAACGAAGGCGTCGTAAAGGTCCTTCCTGGGCTTCGTAGAAGGGACGAATGCTGCAGAAAGTGCAGTCCCAGGGGCAGCCTCGGCTACCTAGGACGCTGGCGGTTGGTAATTCGTGCACCTGGTAGTCAATGTCTGCGCGGTTTGGCCAGGGCAGCGTGTCGAGATCTTCGACTGAGGGTCGGAGCGGCGTGGCGATGACCTCTTCCCCGTTGCGATAAGCGATGCCGCGGACTTTGTGCCAGTCTTCGCCGAGCTCGAGCTTTTGCATCAGCTCGACCAGCGTCGGCTCGCCTTCGAAGCGCACGATCGAATCCAATCCGGGTATTCGTCGCAAGACCTCGCTGTGGTCAAAACTCGGATAGTGACCACCCATCGTGATGTGCGCCTTCACGCCCGCTTCTCTTAAGGCTTGAATCACCCGACAAAAATCGGGCGCCATGTATTGAAAAATCAGAGAGAAACCGATCACTGGTGGAGACTCTTTCAGAGCTAGTTCCACCAGAGGCTCGGGATTTGACTGGTAAGTAACTATCTGGGCGCCGAAACCCGCTTGTTGGACAGACGACATTAAATAGCGCAAACCGAGATTGTCCTGGTCCTGAAACCCTACCAGCACAATTGAGGTTGAACCTGATGCTTCGCTCTTCATTTTGTTACCTCCGTTTAACGAGGACCATCCGCCAATCCGCACGGATCTAGAGACAATGGTGGAACAGCGAGATCCCCAATTGGGATCTCGCCGTTTCCACCTTCGATCTCACACGCGGCGCGTTTACGTTGATTTCGCAGATTTGCTCAAACGATCGGTGATCAAGCGTTCGAGAGACTTGAGGCGAACGAGTTCGGCATTGATCTTGTGAAGCTGCGCCTCGAGCTCGGGTCTGCTGAGCCGTCCAATATCATCTGGCGGTGGATCGGTAAAACCACCTCCGGGAATTCTTTGGATTAGATCCCGTAAACGCACTCCCGCGAGATCATCAGGCGCTGGGTCAGTGAATCCGCCACGGTAGCGGCGAATCAGATCAAGAACACGAACGTTCAGAAAATCATCTGGAGGCGGATCGGTAAACCAGCCTGGGTTGCGCTGCAGAATGTCTCCCAAACGTTCTTGCAGGACGTTCCCCTGAAAACGAACGGAATCGAAAGGGGGTGGATCACCTTTCGGAATTCTGAATTTCCTGATGAGATCGATGAGACGCAAGCCCAGGATCTCGGGACGTATACGTCCCAAGTCATCCGGCGGCGGATCCACGGGGTTGATGAGATCGTCAAGCACGCTGGCGCGTGAAAGCTTTTGCTCGATGCGGTCAAGTCGTTGAACTATGCTGTTGAGATCGATGTTACTACTCATTGCGCACCTCCTGAGATTGATGAGTTTCTGTGAAGTCAAGTTGTAGCGCGGCCCGCGAAAGTGAGACGCACTGTTGTTAAGGTCACTTACTCTCTTTCCAATAACCACAGTCGCTGTCGCAGACGCGCGGTTACCATGACGAGTTTTTTTCCGCCTGGGTCCAAAGAGGAGCCCGAGGTTGGCGGGCTCTGAGGACCAGCTAGGATTCTGAAGGAGGCAGATAGATACTCTAGTTTGGCGTCGGGCGTCAAGAGTTTCTGCAAGATTTCATGCGATCACAACTTTCATCTTTGCGCCCTTAGCGATAGTGGAGACCAGTGGGGCTGTCGGCGGAGATGGAGCGCGGGCATCTTGCCCGCAATGAGCGCAAGGCGCGATAACGAGGACGCGATTAACTCAACGTTGAGTGAGCGCAAGACCTCTGGGGCGGGCTGACGCACGCCATGCGGGCAGCATGGCACCCCAGCGGGGCTGCCCCGCAGGGGACCCCGCGATGCCCGCGCTCCAACGAGTGGCAAACAATAAGTTCAAGAGTGCGGCTGCGCTACGCCAACTCTTCGACGCTGCTGACGTCAAGCAAAGCGACCACGTTGCAACCTATTGCCATATCGGCCAGCAAGCCAGCCTGCTTTATTTCGCAGCGCGATATCTTGGCTACGACGCGCATCTCTACGACGGCTCGTTTGAAGACTGGAGCCGCCGATCAGAGTTGCCGGTAAATAAAACAGGCGGGAAAACCGACGCCAAGCGGCAACGCTGAAGTTCGGATAGCCAGTTCTCAAGCGAGTTACTTCGTATTTACGTGGGACCAGTGGGCGATCTGATCCATGGTTGTCTCGTATACCTGCCGTTGCGGCAAAGGTGAGGTCTTTGGAATCTTGAATGAGTGGTCACCACCGTCGATCACCTGAAGAGTTGCAGGCAAACGTTCGTCCATCTCATTCACACCTTGCTTGAGGAGTCTTTCGGAAAAACCAGAAGCCGGAGGGCGACTCGTTTATCGTGGACGTAAAGAGCCTAGGTTTTCACCCCGTTGGGGGTGGGATGTCTATGGCACCGTAACCTCCACCACCCCCGGCCCCGTTCGGAGGACTGCTTGTCCCCGACAGACTGCGAATTGAGAGTTTCAACCCACTCGAACAGGCCATTACGAGAAAGTATAAACCCTGGGGACCCGCTCTCCGATCCCGCAGGTTACTTCATAGGAAAGCATGCCCGCGATCTTGGCAAGGTCTTCCGCGTTGACCGCGAGTTGTTCATCATTTTGTGCGCTTGCGGACGCGGCTGGTCCGAGGCCTCTTTTAGGGTCCGGCCTAGGTCCGAGTCCCAGCAGCGTTACCTGATCATCGAGTTGAACTCCTGCAACGCCCGTCACGTCGAGCAGTGTCAGATCCATCGAGATGCGCCCAACCACCGGAGCATAAGCGCCCCGCACAATCACGTGGCTGCGATTCGAGAGCCCACGCATGTAACCATCGTCATAGCCAATGGGGACGGTTGCCACCAGGGTCTTGCGTGAAGCCTCAAAAGTACAACCGTAGCCTATAGTCTCCCCCTGGGGCACCCACTTCAGGAGCGTGATGCGCGAATGCAGTGCCATTACTGGCCGTAGCTGATTGTTCTCAGTCGCAGGAGGGAGAATGTCACGCCATAAGCCGTAAAGCACACCACCAGGTCGCACCATATTTCCCAAGGCTTCGGGATGGCTGAAGATGCCTGCCGAATTGGCGCTATGCAGATAGGTGGGAGCATAACCACGCCCACGAAAGAGTCTGGCTACGTTTTCAAACCGCGCAATCTGAACTTCGGTCAAAGTCTCGCACGTTGGATCGTCGGCGGCAGCGAAGTGAGTCATCAACCCATCGACGCGAATGTGCTCGAACCGTTTTAACGCATCGGCGAACTCAGTCACCTCGTCAAAGCGTATCCCCAGGCGACCCATGCCCGTATCAATCTTTACGTGCACGTCCGCGATCATTGCCGCATCTCGCGCTGCACTGTCGAATGCCTCGATCATGTCGAGACGATAAACGACAGGCACGAGTCTCTTCTGGATGCAGGCGGCGGCTTGACCCTTCCAGAATCCGGCAAGACAGAGAATCGGCTTGGTAATGCCGGAAGTTCTCAATTCGATTCCCTCCTCCGGCAAAGCCACACCAAACCAATCGGCGCCTTCTTTCTCCAATCTCCGCGCACACTTCACGGCGCCATGACCATAAGCGTTAGCCTTCACGACCGCCATCACATTTACGTCTGGTCCAACCAGGTCTTTTACGATATGAAAATTTGCGGCAAGCGCATCGAGATCGATCTCAGCCCAGGTGGGCCGATGATGGACCGGCATAGGCTGTTTATCTAAAGCAACCGTCATGCAACAAGGGGTTCCTCTGTTTGCGAGCACGATGGGGTGGCTTTTGGTCGTTGGACATCCGAGGTTCTCCTACTCTAACCGCCGCAAGGTGGTGCCGTATTCCTTCTGTACGTGTTCGTCGGATCTATCTCCTTCAGTTTCTCGGAAAGACCCTTGAAATGATCTTCTGCGATGCAGACCACCGGATCCACCTTAATGACTACCATTCCTTCCAGTCGATAGGGATTGGCGTTGGGGTCGGCATCATTGATGAGATCGCGAATCCGGATTTCCTTCACCTGATCAGGTCTCTCGCTTCTAATCTTTTTGTAAACTTCCGGGTCAACCTCGCCGGAATCTCCAATCAGAATGAATTGCCGGCGCGGAAACTTCTTCATGAGCTTCGTAATTTCCGCTACCTTGTGGTCAAAGGTAGATGTAAAACCGCCGACCGCGAGCCTCCTCGTCTCAGCCGACAAAAAGTTCTTCGGAAAAAAGTTCAGGTGAAAGGTTCCTTCCGGGAAACCTCCCGGTTCAATGATCAGAAAATCATAAAGCGGCCCAAACATCTGCTGCGGCCCTCCTGAAACATAGTGTACGGGAACGTCGCCCAGATCGCTGTAGCTCTTCGCCATTTCCGGCAAAGATTTAAAATCCCTGCAGAAGGTGTTTCTCAGGACGGTATCTTTACCGGCTGGGATGTCAGTGACCTTGATTGTGTCGTCAATATCCGAGATCAGCGACACTCCGTCGGGTTCGATCAATCTGATCCGCCCCCGGCCTGTATGCTCGTCTGACACAGCGCTAAAGGTTAACCACCGGTTGGCTGATTTCTCGTTTGCCAGCAATTGCTTTGCTCGGTCATCGGTTAAAGTTAAATCCAGTTCTACAATCCCGTTGGCATCACTTCGCTTATTAAACTCGTACAACTTTGCATCCGGGTCGGAGTCGAACTTGATGATCACCTTCTCGAGGGACTTATCATCATCTTCAAAATCATTAGAGCGTGATTGAAAATTCGTCATCTCTGCCGTGTCGCATTTGTTTTTCACGGTCGCGAGCGCAGTCATCAGCTTTGTGACGATCTTGTTCAAGTGCGACCTGTTCTGGTGTACCCAGCCGCGCACGTTAATATTCCAGCCGTTCCCCTCTCTGTAGCCATAGGTGGGGAAAAAGGTGACTTCCTCGCCACTGCCCGCTTGGAGCCTCGGAGGCGCCGTGCTTTTCACCTCATTTACGAGCGCCGTAACTCTATTCTCTGGTTTTGGAGCCTCATCTCTAGTGCACCAACCGGAAAGTAACGCGACAAGAAGAGTTGTGAAGAGCAACAGGCGGTTATGGAGTTTCATTGTTTACCTTCCTTTGACCACTTGCATGTCCGAGGGTCAACAGTTGATGCCTCCGCGGGCCATGGTCGGTTGTCATGGCTAAGACTGTGAGGAAGCACTATTCACGATACAGATTATCGAAGCGCATGCTTGAAGGGGTAAACCGAAGATCTATGGTGCCGGTGGGGCCGTTGCGCTGTTTGGCAACGATCAGTTCTGCGACATTTCTCTGGTCTTCCGGCAGGTTGTTCCGTTCTTCCGGCGTCTTGTACTGCTCTTCCCGGTAGATGAAAGCTACGACATCGGCGTCCTGCTCCAGCGCGCCTGATTCGCGCAGGTCAGCAAGCTGCGGTCGGTGGTCCGAACGCGACTCCGGCGCGCGCGACAACTGCGACAGTGCCACAACTGGAACATTCATTTCCTTCGCCAGCCCCTTCAACTCGCGAGAAATCTGCGAGACTTCCTGCTGCCGGGACTCAAAACGTTTTGCGGAGCCCGACATCAACTGCAAGTAGTCCACAATAATAAGATCGAGCTTCTTCTGTTCCGCTGCCAGACGGCGCGCCTTAGCGCGCATCTCGAGGACTGTGATACCGGCCGTATCGTCTAGAAAGATCCTGGCGTCCGCCAGCGTGCCCAGTGATTTCGCAATCTGAGCCCACTCGGGCCGCGAGAGGAAGCCGTTTCGGAATCGCTGCGCGTCGATGTTGCCCTGCGAACAGAGCAGGCGCATAACCAGAGCTTCCTTCGACATCTCCAGCGAGAAGATGCCCACCACT
>CAZVHN010000322.1:0-3765 GCA_964626895.1 uncultured Chloracidobacterium sp.
CAGGATGTGGCGAGCATGTGAATGCCCCCGCTTGATCTTCCCTGTCGCAGTAATTCGGAAGCGCTTGGCCGCACCCTTGTGTGTTTTTAGTTTTGGCATAATTAACTGTTCTCCATTTCCAATTGCCGATTGCCAATTGCCGATTTCCGACTGCCTTCGCGATAACAAACAATCGGTAATTCGAATTTGGCACAAAAATCTACTGCCCACTGCCTTCTGGCTTCGGCTTGCCGCCTTCTAGCTTCGGCTTGTCGACTTCTAGCTTCGGCTTGTCGACTTCTGGCACCTGCCTGCTGCCTTCGGCTGCGGCGGGTCGTTCGGCCTTGGCTGCACCTTTGTTTCGCTTGGGACCAAAGATGATGAACATCTGATTGCCTTCCATGCGCGGCCTGGCTTCTACTTCACCGAGGTCTTGTAGATCGCCCTCCAGTTTCGCAAGTATCCGGGAGCCGAGTTCGCGATGCGTCATCTCGCGGCCCCGGAACCAGATCGTGGCTTTCACCTTGTCACCTTCCTGCAACCACTCCCGCGCGTGCTTCATACGGTAATCGTAATCGTGGTCGTCTGTGCCGGGCCGAAACTTCACTTCCTTGACTACAATCGTCACCTGCTTCTTCTTCGCTTCGTTGGCCTTCTTCTTGGCCTCGTACTGATACTTTCCGAAGTCAATAATCCGGCAGACTGGCGGGTCGGCAGTGGGGGCGACTTCAACCAGGTCCAATCCTTTTTCCTTCGCTGCGCGGATAGCATCTCGCACGTCCATCACTCCGAGCTGTTCACCTTCATCACCGATAACGCGCACCTGCGGAACTCGGATTCGTTCATTGATACGCGCGATCGGCAAGCGACGATTGTCAGGTCGATGTCCACGACCTCGAAAGCCTGTAGCTATACTTCACCTCCTCGATAAAGAGTTTCGAGTTTGTAGTTTCGAGTTTCAAGTTAGACAAACTCGAAACCCGAAACTCGAAACTCGAAACTAAATGTTTACCAGCGCCCGCTCTGCAACAAGCTTGCGGGCCATCTCACTGAACTCTACGAGTGACATCACACCGATGTCTCCCTTTGAACGTTCGCGAACAGCCACCTGGTTCTGCTCCATCTCCCGATCACCCAGCACCAGCATGAACGGGACCTTCTGCATTTGTGCGTCGCGAATCTTTGCTCCGATCTTCTCACTGCGCAGGTTTGACTCCACACGAAAACCAGTAGCGCGCAACTCGTTCGCAACTTGCTCGGCGTACTCGTTGATGCGATCGGTGATAGGCAGGACCGCCACCTGCACCGGCGCCAGCCACATCGGAAAGGCCCCGGCATAGTGCTCGATGAGCACGCCGAAGAACCGCTCCATAGATCCAAACAACGCACGATGGATCATGATTGGCCGATGCGGTTTATTGTCTTCTCCGATGTACTCGAGCTCGAATCGCTCCGGTAGGTTGAAGTCGAACTGTACAGTCGTCAACTGCCATAGACGGCCAATCGCATCTTCGACTTTGATATCAATCTTCGGTCCATAAAACGCCGCTTCGCCTTCGATTCGCTGGTAAGTAAGATTCTGCTGCTTGAGCGCCTCAACTAGCGCTCTCTCGGCATTTTCCCAATCCTCAGCGGAGCCCAGATAAGGCTTCGACGTATCGTTTCCCTTGACGGACAGTTCGATTTGAAATTTATCGAAGCCAAACGTACTCAAGAGTGCGAAAGCAAAGTGCATGCAAGCAACGATTTCGCTTTCTACCGTATCAGGCGCGCAGAAAATGTGAGCGTCGTCCTGAGTGAATCCGCGTACGCGCATCAAACCATGTAGCGTCCCGGACAACTCGGCACGATAACAGGTGCCAAGTTCGGCATAGCGCAATGGCAGATCGCGGTACGAATGCTGGGCCGATTTGTAGATACCAATATGGAACGGACAGTTCATCGGCTTCAGCCTGAACTCCGTCTCCTCAAGCTCAGTTGGAGCGAACATCGCATCGGCGTAGTTCTCTTCATGACCGCTTGTCCGCCACAGTTCACGCTTGGCAATGTGCGGCGTATAGACCAGTCCGTAACCGCGCTTGTTCAACTCTCCCCGCAGATAGTCTTCCATTTCCCTGCGGATCGCTCCGCCCTTCGGGTGCCAGAAGATCAGACCTTGACCGTACTGCTCTTGAATCGAGAAGAGATCGAGCTCGCGTCCCAGACGACGATGATCGCGCTTCTCTGCTTCTTCCCGCTGCTTGAGCCAGGCGTCCAACTCGGCGGGGGTAAAGAATGCCGTACCGTAAATGCGCTGCATCTGCGGCTGTGTGGCGTCGCCCATCCAGTAAGCGCCGGCGAGGGAGAGCAACTTGAAGGCGCGCAACTTATTGGTGTTCGGCACATGCGGTCCCAGACAGAAGTCGATGAAAGGAGAACCGTCGATGTAATAGACACTGACTGTGTCGCCGCCCTTGTCAGCGATTAGGGCGCACTTCAGAGGCTCATCACGTTCCTGAAAAATACGAATGGCATCACCCTTCGCAATCTCATCGCGGCGATACTGCAGATTACGTTTGGCAATATCACGCATCCGCTTCTCAATGACCGGGAGGTCCGCTTCTGTTAGGGCCCGCGGGGTGATCACATCGTAAAAGAAACCGTAGCGTGGGTCGTCCAGCAATGCCGGGCCGATCCCGAGCTTCGTCCCGGGGAAAAGATCCAGTACGGCCGCGGCGAGCAGGTGCGCCGTCGAATGGCGCAGCACGTCCAGACCCTCCCTGGTTTCCGGCAGGACCGGCTCAATCTGAATTGCTTCGCCGTTCTGAGCACTGAGCGTGAAAGCGAGATCCACCTCACGGCCGTTTACACGTGCCGCGAGAGCCTGTTTGGCAGTGTCGCGATCGAGACGTCTGAGCGCCTCACCCACCGTCACCGGGCCAGGAATCTGCGCTCCCGCGCCGTCCTTTAGTTTTACGTTAACCTCGCTCATAACTAAGGCGTAAATCGTGAATCGATAATCGGGAATAGCAAACCCGGACGCATCCGTTGGTCCTCCTTCCAGAGTTCCGACAGGACGCGAATAGCATCGCCTCACGTCACGACATGCGATTCACGATTTACGATTTACGAACTTCCAGATCGGTTCCGATAGGAGCGCCTTCGTCTCAAGGCAGCTTAGTGGCGGCCGTAGAAAGCAGGGAATCGAGCCAACGTTCGATTCCTGACGAAGGTCTTCCGGAGCGTCCTATCAAAAATTGAAACTTAGCAGGCCTGTGGACAAAAGCCGCGATTACCCGCTGTGACAAATTGCTTCCGAAACGTCGCGTAAAGCCCTTAATCGTTCCTGAAGTCTCAAAACCTAACCGAAGCAGCCGGATATGTCAATTCCACCGACCGGCTTCAATCGCATACGATGGATCAGGCAAGACATAAAGCAAGAGAGAGAGGGAGAGAGAAGCGGCCAGGTTTTCGTTGAAGCCTTTCTTGTAGTTTCAGAGGAAACTGATGCCCACGTGTTCGCCGAGTTTGATTCCTTCAATGCCGCCTGGAATTTTGAGGGCTTGATTTCCTTACCTACATCCCACAGGTGTGCTGTGGGCGCTATTGATGTGTCCCCTGCTCTAGTGTCCTGTCTCTAAAGTGCGCTGACAAATCCGGTGAGGCCAGGAAGAAAGCTTTGCTCGTTGGCATTTGTCGTTTGGGTTTTCAATCGGTAGCAAGGTTAGTTTCATGTTTTTCTTGCGAGTTGTTAACACTACCCATCTAATACTACTCGACCAGTCCGCCAGACGGACGAGTGATAAT
>CAZVHN010000323.1:0-5244 GCA_964626895.1 uncultured Chloracidobacterium sp.
ATACGGTCACCGTGAGTTTTCAGGGAAAGTTCATCGACCACCCCGAAGATGAAGACATCAACGTCGAAGATGTCGACATAACTCTTGGCGGCGCAGGCGTGCAACAGGAGTTTACTGATAACCTAACCGGCGTAAAGGCCGACGACGAAAAGACGTTTGTTGTCGATTATCCCAAGGATTTCTCGTCAAAAGGGCTGGCGGGAAAGAAGGTTGAATACAAAGCGAAAGTAAGCGCGGTGCGCGTCAAGGAACTTCCCGAACTGGACGATGAATGGGCCAGAAGCCTGGGCGATGAGTTCGATTCCGTGGAAACTCTGCGGGCGAAGATTCGCGACGACCTGCAAAAACGCGCCGGGGCGGAAGCCGACAATCGTCTGCGCAGTGAACTAATGCGCCAGCTTTTGCGAGCACACCAATTCGAAGTGCCTCAGAGCCTGGTCGAACATCAGACTCAATACCGTCTCGAAAGTGTTGTGCGCGACATGATCGGACGAGGCATCGATCCTCGCAGTCAGGAGTTGAACTGGGAAAGCGCACGTGAAGAGTTGAAGACCCAGGCAGAAGAAGATGTGCGCGCCTCAATGCTCCTCGAGCGCATCGCTGAAGAGGAACAAATCAACGTCTCCGCTGAAGAGATTGAAGCTGAGATCGATGCGATTGCCCAAGCCTCGCGACAGCCGAAAGAACAAGTGCGTGGCGTCTTGACAAAGGATGGGGGCGAACGTAGCATCGCGAACAGGTTGCGAAATCGTAAAGCGCTTGATCTGTTAAGAGAAAATGCGCGCGTAACCGACGAAGAGTGGATTGAAGAACCGGAGTCAGAAGCCGACAGTCAAGAACCGGTAAAACACGAGTCCGCAGCAGAATAGATTTTCCATTTCTCATTTTTCATTTCTCATTTTCCATTTAACTAAAGCGATTGCACAGCAACTGATGACAGATGAAAAATGAGAAATGGAAAATTCTGAGTCTTTATTCTAAGAGGTGCATATGGCCCTAGTCCCGATGGTCGTCGAGCAAACGTCGCGCGGCGAACGCGCTTTCGACATTTACTCACGACTGCTGAAAGACAACATTATCTTCCTGGGAACACCCATCGATGATCAGATCGCCAACTTGATTGTGGCGCAACTACTCTTTCTCGAAGCTGAGGATCCGGAAAAAGACATCAATGTGTACATCAACTCGCCGGGCGGCTCGATTACGGCGGGCATGGCAATTTACGACACCATGCAGTTTATTCGCCCGGATGTGACCACGATTTGCGTTGGCCAGTGCGCTTCGATGGGCGCGATGCTATTGGCTGCCGGCGCAAAAGGTAAACGTTTTGCCCTCCCCAACTCTCGCATTCTCATTCACCAGCCAACTGGTGGTGCTCAAGGTCAGGCCACCGACATTCGAATTCAGGCCGAAGAGATCCTCAGAATGCGCGAACTCACCTCACAAATCATTGCTAAACACACCGGTCAATCCTACGAGACAGTCGAGCGCGACGTTGAACGTGACAAAATAATGTCTGCCATGCAAGCCAAGGAATATGGTTTAATAGACGAGGTAATCGCGCACCGCGAGTAGCGCGCAACCGTTGGAGGCCTGGCCGAATGATTGCGAAGATGAAAGCTAGAGGAGTCAGCTGTTCGTTCTGCGGCAGGTCGAGAGGCGAAGTGGCAAACATCATGGCCGGGACCCCGCAGCGGATGCCGGGTGTTCCCAGACAAATGATTGGCAAGAGCGCATTCATCTGTGATGAATGTGTGCGCCGTTACTACCAGATGGTCACCGGCACAGAGGTTTCCAAAACGCCGGTGGTGGTTCCTCAGTAAGC
This sequence comes from uncultured Chloracidobacterium sp., assembly GCA_964626895.1. GTDB lineage: Bacteria > Acidobacteriota > Blastocatellia > Pyrinomonadales > Pyrinomonadaceae > PSRF01. Next base: position 1,826 of record CAZVHN010000323.1, read on the forward strand.
CTGATTTCGAAGGAGCTCCCCCAACACATATGGTAAGACGAACCGACGATACGTTGCGCTGTTCATTCTGTGGCAAGTCACAGAACGAAGTGAAGAAGCTGATTGCGGGTCCGACCGTTTACATCTGCAACGAGTGCATCGATATCTGCAATGAGATCATCACGGACGACCAGCAAGCCGAATCCGTAGCGACACGTCCACCGCTTCCGAAGCCAGGCGAGATCAAGAATTTTCTGGACGAGTATGTTATTGGGCAGGATGAAACGAAGAAGCGTCTCGCTGTCGCGGTCTACCAGCATTACAAGCGGATCGAAATCGGCCGCCGGCGCTCTGAAGTCGAGATTCAGAAAGCCAACATCCTCCTGATTGGGCCCACGGGAACCGGCAAGACGCTCCTGGCCCAAACTCTGGCTCGGTTGTTGAGCGTGCCTTTCACGATTGTTGACGCGACGACGCTGACTGAAGCGGGCTACGTCGGAGAAGATGTTGAAAACATTATCCTGAAGCTCCTGCAGGCGGCTAATGGCGACGTCGAAAGAGCACAACAAGGAATCATCTACATAGATGAGGTCGATAAGATTTGCCGCAAGGACGAGAACCCGTCAATCACTCGCGATGTCTCGGGTGAGGGCGTGCAGCAGGCACTGTTGAAGATACTCGAGGGCACGGTCGCCAATGTTCCTCCCCAGGGCGGCAGAAAGCATCCTCATCAGGAATTCTTTCCTATAGACACAACAAACATTCTGTTTCTCTGCGGTGGCGCGTTTGTCGGTCTGGAAAAAGTTATCGAAAGGCGTTTGCGCAACAAGTCGCTCGGCTTTCATGCCGAGGTTAAGTCTGGCTCACACCGCCATGCCGAAGCGCTGGCCCAGGTGCAGCCTGAAGACCTGATTCGTTTTGGATTGATTCCTGAGTTTGTAGGCCGGCTGCCTGTTTGCGGTGTGTTACACGAGCTCGATGAAGGCGCGCTTATCAAGATTCTCACGGAGCCCAAGAATGCGCTCGTGAAGCAGTATCAGAAGAAGTTTGATTTCGACAACGTGAAGTTGAAGTTCACGGACGACGCGCTAAAGTTTGTCGCGCGTCAGGCGGTAGAGCGCAAGGTCGGTGCGCGGGGCCTGATGATGATACTGGAAGAGCTGCTGCTTGATGCCATGTATACCTTGCCGTCCCAGAAACGCATTAAGGAGTTTGTGATTACCAGCGAAATGGTTGAGCGGCGACGCGCCATTCCCGGCGAAGGACTTTCAGGCGTTGATGGCGCCGCGGCTTAACGTGTTTTTCGCGCGAATCCGCTGAAATCCTGAAAGTGGCGCGTACCTGGGAAATGATTTACAATTGACCAGCCTATGAGGGGCGAGACGCCAATGTGAGCGGCTCGCCCCTGCCGCACACGGCGTAGTTAAATAGTTTACTAATAACATGGAAGAATATTCAGATCATTCCCCGGCTGACGTCGCCTGGTACCCGATGGTGCCTATCCGAGACGTCGTAATTTTCCCTTTTACAAAAGTTGCTTTCAAAATCGGCCGCAAGGGCTCAGTGCGTGCACTTGAACAGGCCCTTTCCGCGGATCGCACCATTTATTTGGCAACCCAGCACGATGCCACGGTTGATGAGCCCGCCCCTGAACAAATCTACGGTGTGGGCACGCTCGGTCGCATTTTACAGTCTCAGAAACAGGAGAACGGTCAGATCAAGGTCGTGGTAGAAGGTCGCGAGCGCGCGACCACCGTTCGCGTGGAGAATACCGATGGTACTTTCATGGCCCTGGTGAAACGTGCGCCAGTGGTTAATGAAGAGGGCACCCGGATGGATGCGCTCATTCAGAAGGTAGGCCAGCTTGTTGAGCAGCATCTTCGTCTGGCGCCAGACACGCAGACTGATGCGCTCCAAACGGCACTGCGCAACCCGGAGCCTTCTCACCTGGCGGACGCGCTTGCGTCTCAGTTGCGTATTTCCGTTGAAGACAAGCAAGGCTTGCTGGAACTGTTTTCCGCACAGGCTCGTCTGCAGCGATTGGTTGAGCTGCTCGAGATGGAGATTGAAAAGCGCCAGCTCGACCGCACGATCCAGACCCGCGTTAAACGCCAGATGGAGAAGGCGCAAAAAGAGTACTACCTCAACGAGCAGATCAAAGCCATTCATAAAGAACTGGGCCGCAAAGACGAGAAAGCCGAACTCGAAGATCTGAAGAAGAAGATCGAAGAAGCCGGCATGAGTGAAGAGGCGAAAGAAAAAGCGCTGCAGGAATTGCATCGGCTTGAAGCAATGCCGCCCATGTCCGCCGAAGGCACAGTCTCCCGCACTTACATCGACTGGCTGGTCAGTGTGCCCTGGAAACAGAAGAGCAAAGAGATTAGAGACCTGACCAAAGCGGAAGAGGTCCTCAACGAGGACCACTACAGTCTGGAAAAGATCAAGGAGCGGATTCTCGAGTATCTCGCCGTGCGCCAGTTGGTAAAGAACCCCAAGGGATCGATTCTTTGCTTTGTCGGCCCACCGGGAGTTGGAAAGACAAGCCTCGGTAAATCCATCGCTCGGGCTACGGGCCGGAAGTTCGTGCGCTTGTCCCTCGGGGGCGTACGTGACGAAGCGGAGATCCGCGGCCATCGTCGCACCTACATCGGGGCCTTGCCTGGCCAGATCATTCAGATGATGAAGAAGGCCGGTACAGTTAACCCGGTGCTGTTGCTCGATGAGGTCGACAAGTTGGGGACTGATTTCCGCGGCGATCCGAGTGCTGCCCTGCTCGAAGTTCTCGATCCCGAACAGAACCACACGTTTCAGGATCACTACCTTGACGTTGAATACGATCTCTCCAAGGTCTTCTTTATAGCGACCTCCAACGTGCTGCACACTATTCCGCCGGCGCTGCAGGATCGTCTCGAGATACTTCGCCTCTCTGGTTACACGGAGCGCGAGAAGCTCGAGATTGCCAAACGTCACCTGGTACTGAAACAGGCAGAGGGCAACGGCCTTAAGCCGGAGCAGTTCACTTTCTCAGATGAGGGTTTGCTGGAAATCATCCGGCATTACACACGCGAGGCAGGCGTGCGCAACCTGGAACGTGAGATTGGTTCCTGTTGCCGCAAGCTGGCCCGCAAGTTTGTCTCCGAGAGTGTAGCGGCGGATTTCAAAGACACAATCGACGCGGACCGCGTCCGTGAGATGCTCGGCCCCATTAAATTCCGGCAGCAAGGTGTTGCGGCTGAGAGTGAGATCGGTCTGGCAACTGGACTTGCCTGGACTGAGGTTGGCGGCGAGGTGCTGCAGATAGAAGCCACCTTGGTTAAAGGCCGCGGCCGTGTAACCCTCACTGGCAAGCTGGGAGATGTGATGCAGGAATCGGCGCAGGCTGCGCTTACGTGCATCAAGGCGCGAGCTGAGCGGCTGGCGATGAGTCTCGATTTTATCCG
>CAZVHN010000324.1:0-10820 GCA_964626895.1 uncultured Chloracidobacterium sp.
TCGTACACACCGACCCGGCGAAGGCGAACGATTGCATCGCCTGGCGCTTCCGCATCTTCGGACCACTCGCGCTCAGCGCCTGCCTTCCAGTTCGAACTCAGGTAGCGGTTGACGACCGTGTGCGGCTCACCATCCGATACGACCTGGCCGGCTTCCAGGAGGATGGCACGTTTGCACAGCCGCGTTATCGCCGGCATGTTGTGCGAGACGAAAAGTATGGTGCGTCCCTCACGGCGGATGTCGTGCATTTTGTCGAGACACTTCAGTTGGAAGGCGGCGTCGCCAACCGCCAGCACCTCGTCCATGATAAGGATTTCGGGTTCGAGGTGAGCGGCGACCGAGAAAGCGAGCCGCACATACATTCCCGAAGAATAAAACTTGACCGCTGTCTCGACGAACTTCTCCATCTCGGCGAAGGCGACGATCTGATCGAACTTACGCTCGATCTCAACGCGGCGCATGCCGAGTATCGCACCGCTAAGGTAGACGTTCTCACGACCGGTCAGGTCCGGGTGGAAGCCCGTACCTACTTCGAGGAGCGAGCCGACCCGTCCGAAGATCTCCACCCGCCCTTTGGTGGGCCGCGTAATGCGCGAAAGGATCTTCAGGAGCGTGGATTTACCAGCGCCGTTGTGGCCGATGATCCCAACCAGTTCACCCTGTCGGATTTCGAGGTTAACCTCGCGAAGCGCCCAGAGCATTTGGTAATCGCCGTTGGTTCCGCGCAGACGTCGCAGCGGGGCCGAGATCGCGTCGCCCACCATCTCGCGAAAGGTCATATAGCAGGGATGCACGCCGCCGATCCGGTAACGCTTGCTGACATTCTCGATCTGAACGACGGTCGGCTGCATAGACTCAAATTACGTCGGCAAAAGTGTCCTCAAGTCCTCGGAATACGTAGAACGCAACCCCCAGCAGAGTGGTCGCCGCGACCGCAGAGATGGCGATCATAGTCCAATCGAAAGCCTGACCGGTGAGCGCCGAGCGGAATCCTTCGAGGATGCCGGTCATAGGATTAACCAGCAGGATCCAGCGCCATTGCTCCGGCACGAGGCTAGTTGGATATATTACCGGTGAGGCGAACATCCAAAACTGCATGATGAAAGGCAGCGCGTGACGCAGGTCGCGATACTTGACGGTTAGCGCGGAAACCAGCATACCAGTACCAAGCGCCATCACGGTGGCAAACGAGACGATTAAGGGCAGCAACAGAGCGCCCCACGATGGGCTCACGCCGTAATAAATCGCGAGTGCGACGAGGAGGAGAGACGCGATACCCAGGTCAACCAGGCTGGCGCCCACCGCCGCCGCCGGAATAAAGGCTCGTGGGAAGTAAACCTTTGTTACCAGGTGCGAATTGTTTATCAGGCTGTGGGTGCCGCTCGTCACGGCGTTCGAAAAGAAGGTCCACAGTAACAAACCGGAATATGCGAAGAGCGGGTAGGGAATGTCCTTCGTATCAAGCCGCGCAAATTTGTTAAAGATAAGCGTGAAGATGAGCATCGTCATGAGCGGTTGGATCACCACCCAGACAGCGCCCATGAGCGTCTGCTTGTAGCGCACTTTGATATCGCGCAACGTGAGGAAGTAGAGCAGTTCGCGGTAGGCCCAGAGGTCGCCCAGGTTCAACCGAACGCCTGATTCCTCGGACTCGATTACTACGTGGGAAATGTCGGGTAGCGTCGCACTTGCCAAAGCATTCTGTACGCTGGTAGAGGTTGGTTCGAGAGCGCGCGCTCTTCCGCTGCTATCAAAATCCATCAGGTTCTCGCGGCTCACCTTAGCCCCCGCTCGTTGCCTTCGCCCGTGCGTTTGCAACGAGTTGGCGGGTATAGACCGAAGAGTCAGTCTATGCACGCAACAGAGAAGCGTCAAGGAAGCTTATCCGAACACTTATAGTTCGCCTTGTCCCTCCTAAGGGACGAAGTCAATAGCCGGGGGCAACGCCCCCGGAAAACCGGAAAGCTCCCGACCCTGGAAGGGTCGAAGTCTCGACGACTACATCACACAGGTTGAATATTTGTCTGGCACAGTGCGACCCTTTCAGGGTCAGGAATCTTTTCTCCGATCCTGCGTGGGCATCGCGCAACGCTCGCCCACGGCTATTCACTTGAATCCCTTCAGGATTCGAAGAACCACCGCCAGGTACCAACTGCGGCAGCGACACAAGGACGAGTTAAGACGTATTATTGCTGATTCTCTGGCTAAGGTTGAGAAAAACATCCATCCCCGAGCGGCCTGATTGAATTGGATATGAACCACATCGAGAAGCTCAAGCGGGTGACGCCGAAAAGCATTCATTCGCATCTGGGGGCGGTGCGCCGCCGGCTAAGGACCTTGCCAGCGCGGACCCGCAGACAAAAGCAACGTCTAATCGCTGACCCGGCGTTGGAGGCGAAAGAACGTGAGCTGCTCAAACAGGTGGAAAGCAGGATTTCAGCGGGCGACGGAATGTACACCGGAGACGGCGCGCACTACTACAAAGTTGGGCTCTCTGCGATACGCTCCATAGAGGAAGCGATCGACGCCGCTCAGCTTGAATCGGTAAAGCGAATTCTGGATCTGCCTTGTGGCCACGGTCGTGTTTTGCGGTTCCTGGTGCGGCGGTTTCCCCAAGCTGAGATCACAGCGTCTGATCTGGATCGAAAAGGGGCCGATTTTTGCGCCGACGTGTTCGGTACTGAAGCGATCTACTCTGCGCCGAATCTGGATCAGTTCTCACTGCGAGGACAATTCGATCTCATCTGGTGTGGTTCCCTCGTTACTCACCTGAATGACACAGGCATACGTGCGTTGCTGGCGTTCTTTGCGCGGCATCTGCTCTCCGAAGGCCTACTCATCTTCACCGCGCATGGCGAGCGTGTGATTCAACGATTGCGGGACCAGGAATTTGAATACGGAATCGCCCCCGAGAGCGTAGCGCCAATCATAGAAGCCTATCGTAAAGAAGGTTTTGGTTTCGCTGACTATCCGGGCGCCAGCGCCTACGGAATTTCTTTGACTTCGCCCGAGTGGATCCGTCGAGCGGCGGCGGAGATTGGCCTCGGAGAAGTTTATTTCCGAGCGCGCGGATGGGACGACCATCAGGACGTGTACGGATTTACACTGCAGAACCTCAACCATAGATGACCATTGCGCGAAGAATCAAACACGCTTTTCGAGGCCAGGTCAGCCCGCGAGCGGCTTTGTTCGAGATGAGCAGACGCGGATGTGTGGCGTTGCGAAGTCATTACGAGCGCCGGGCCCAATCATTTGAAAGAGCCGGCGTTGGCCGAGTTCGTCTTTCTCGCGAATTCGCCAACATGCCACCGCCGAAACTACTTGAACACTTCCGCTCCCGTTCTACACCCAGGTTCTTTTCCGGGTTTGAAGACCCTCGGGAGAGATTATCAGAACTTCAGCGCAGAGAGTTTCCTGAGGAAACTTCTGCGTTGCTGGATAAGGCGCGCGGTATCGTGACCGACCATCGTTGGCGGTTGCTTGGTCACGGTGAATTGAGTTTCGGACAGGAGATTGAATGGCTGCGCGATCCTGTCTCAGGCGCTCGGTGGCCTCCTGACTGTCATGCCGATGTTGCGCTCACGAATGGCGCCGGTGCGGACGTGAGAATTCTGTGGGAGTTAAATCGAATGGGGCACCTCATAACTCTGGGGCGCGCTTATGCAGTTACGGGCGATGAAGGTTTCGCGGAGGAATTCTTTGTCCAGTTGGAGGGATGGAGAGATCAGAATCGGCCCGGCTTTGGTCCGAATTGGAACTGTGCCATGGAGGTGGCGTTACGAGCAATGAATCTGCTCGCGGCGTTTCAGTTGTCGCGTGGCACAACGAACTTAACTGAAGAACGTCTGATGATGGTGCTCACGCTGTTTGAGCAGCACGGACGTTACATCCGGCGTCATCTGGAGTTTTCATATATTGCTACGAGCAACCATTACCTTTCTGACGTAGTTGGCTTGCTATGGCTGGGAGTTTGTTTGCCGGAACTCGAGCAAGCGGATGAATGGCGGGCGTTTGGCTTGCGAGAGATGCTGCGAGAGATGGATAAGCAAGTCCTCCCCGACGGAGCACACTATGAATCGTCGACTGGCTATCATCGATTCGTGCTCGAACTCTTCCTGTACTCTTTCATCCTCTGCCGTGCGAACCGCATTGAAATCGGAAATGAATATTGGCAGAAGCTTCGCTCCATGCTCGAATACCTGCGCGCATACCTGCGTCCTGACGGGCAGGCGCCCTTGATTGGCGACACGGATAGCGGTCAGGTAATGCCGATTGCTTCCCACACGGCCGCGGACCACGGTTACCTGCTCGGAATCGCGGCGGCGCTTTTTAGCGAAGCAGGTTTCAAGACCAGGGATGAGTCGCCGGAGGAATTAATCTGGCTCCTTGGCGAAGCGGCGTTGGAGACATTTAAAGGATTAGCGAAAGCAGGTGCCGCAGGGTCCGCAGCTTTTTCTGAAGCCGGTACCTTCATCTTGCGCGACCAAGATTCGTATTTGCTGCTCAACGCCAGTGGCACCGGTTTGGCCGGCCGGGGCGCTCACGGCCACAACGATGCGCTGAGCGTCGAAGTGGCAGCCTGCGGCACGAGTTTCATCAGCGATCCGGGAACTTATGTGTACACGGGTGATCTGGCGTTGCGTCATCAATTTCGTTCGACCGGGTATCACTCCACCGTGGAAGTGGACGGGCGGGAACAGAACACGACCGAAGAAAGCGCACCCTTCTATATTGGCGATGAGGCCAGTCCTCATTTATTGCACTGGGAGAGTAGCGACCAAAACGATTTAGTGATTGCCGATCACTACGGCTATAAGAATTTACCAAAGGGACAAATCACGCATCGACGCTCCGTCATGTTTGAGAAGACGAAACGCTACTGGTTGATTGAAGACACGCTCTTAGGTGCGGGCAGAAACACGTTTCGCTTCTGTTTTCACATCGCGCCCGGACTTGAGGTTCTCCGTAAGGCGGACGGACTTACGGAGATTCGCGACAACCAAAACAATGCGCGATTGCTCATTGCCCCACTCAACTTGAAGGAAGGACCTGCTGAATTCAAGTTGGGTGATGACTCAGCTGAACCGAACTCCAAGTTGGTATCTGCGGCTGAACGTGCCTTGAAGGAAGGGCCCGTGGTTGAGCCGCGTTGGTTCTCACGCGACTATGGCGCGAAAATTCCGTCAGTCGCTCTCTGTTGGACGGTAGGGACAGAGGCGCCGATGCAGGTTCGCTGGCTGCTGGTGCCAATTTGCGCTGACGAGGATAGAGGCGCTCGGCTGGCACTAGTAGAACACTTGAGGACCACGGCAATCGGCAATGCAATTCCGATTTCAGATCTGAGATCTCAGATCTGAAATCGAAAGACGAAAACCAAAGACCAAAGACCAAAAACCAAAAAGCCAAATCTAAAATCAGAAATCGAGAATCTAAAATCCAATGTGTGGCATCTGCGGAGTCTGGGAGTATGGCGCGGCAAACGCGCGAATCGACATCGCGCTCGTTGAGCGCATGCGCGACACGATGCCGCATCGTGGACCGGACGATACCGGGGCGACAATTTTGGACGCCGGGCGGTTGGCTATGGGATTTCGTCGCCTCGCCATCGTAGATCTTTCGCCGGCAGGCAACCAGCCGATGCGTGGCTGCGCCGAGCAAAGCGTTTGGATCGTTTTCAATGGCGAGATCTACAACCATGCAGAGCTGAGGAAGGGACTCGAACAGCGCGGTCACAAATATGCTTCTCGCACGGACACCGAGACCATCCTGCATCTCTATGAAGATCTCGGACTTGATTTCGTCAAACACATTGACGGCGACTTTGCCATCGCGCTCTGGGATGCCACCCGTGAACAACTCCTGCTCGTACGCGATCGCATCGGCGTCAAGCCACTGTATTTCCATCAGCAAGGTGGCCGGCTTGTTTTTGCCTCCGAGATTAAAGCAATCCTGGCCCATCACTCGCTGACTCCCCAGATGGACGAGGAGGCGCTCTACCACTATCTCTCTTTTCTGACCACGCCCGCTCCGCAGACTCTCTTTCGAAACATTCGCAAACTTCCCGCTGGTCATATGCTTGTCTTTGATCGACAGGGAAATGCGCGGACCATCCAATACTGGGACGCGTTGCCCCCGGCAACTAACAGAGTCACAGAGGATTCAAGCGACGCTGGGCAACGCGCGCAGATTCTGCGGCTGCTGCGGGAGTCAGTGAAGAAGCGGATGATGTCAGACGTGCCTTTTGGAGTTTTCCTGTCGGGTGGCGTCGACTCCTCGGCCAATGTAGCTCTGATGGCCGAGCAAATGTCGCGGCCGGTCGATACTTTCACGGTGGGCTTTCGCGATCACGAAGAACTGAATGAGCTCGAATCAGCCAGAGAAATTGCGCAGCGCTTCGGCACGAACCACCACGAAGTCTTGATTGCTGAAAAGGAGATGCTGAGCTTCCTGCCTGACCTCGTCTTCCATCAGGATGAACCGCTGGCCGATCCGGTGTGCGTGCCCCTGTACTATGTTTCGAAGTTGGCGCGCGAGTCTGGGACGATCGTTATACAAGTTGGGGAAGGTTCGGACGAAATCTTCAGTGGTTACGACAAGTACGTCAAATACCTGAGTCTCTATGAAAACTTCTGGCAGTATGCGGAGCGTATGCCACGCTTGGCCCGGCGTGCGATCAGCACGGCGGCGCGAAGTCTCGTCGAGAAAACAGTGAAGAACTCAGAGGCCACTGAACTGGTCAGAAGGCTGGGAGCCAACGAAGCCCTTTTCTGGGGCGCCGCCCTCGTGTTTGATGAAACCCTGAAAACAAGCCTTCTCTCTGCCACGCTGCGCCATAGTCTCGATGGTCTGTCTTCCTACAGCGTGGTGCTTGAGCATCTGGACCGAGTCGCGCGCGAACGTCCAGACTCGGACTTTCTCGCGCAGATGACATATTTGGAACTGAAGCTGCGCCTGCCGGAACTGCTCTTGATGCGCGTTGACAAGATGACCATGGCCACTTCGGTTGAGGCCCGCGTACCCTTTCTCGATCACCACCTGGTTGAGTTCGCGCTCTCGCTGCCGCGCTCGCTGAAAGTGGAAGGCAAGAGCGGTAAGCACATTCTGAAACGAGCCCTCGAAGAGATTTTGCCGCCAGATGTTCTTTACAAAAGAAAACGCGGATTCGGCGCGCCGGTTGAAGGCTGGTTTCGGGGACCGGCAGGCAGTGAGTTGGAAGGGCAGGTGATGAATTCGTCGCTCCGCACACGCGACTTGTTTGACTACAACTTCATCGCCAGGTTATTCGACGAACACCGGCGCGGCGCGCGCGACTGGGGCTTTCAACTGTGGGCACTCCTGAACCTGAGTCTGTGGTACGAAAGATGGATCGATAAGTAGCATAGACTTCAGTCTGTGTATGGCAATGACATTTAGCGACGCACACAGACTGAAGTCTATGTTACCTAGATAATCAATGGGCCATATCGATCCGCGGCGCGTCCTTGCTTCCGTTTCTTGTGCCACCTGATCAAAGAGTAGGGGACACAGAGGCGCGCAAGTGTTCTCAGCAATGAGGCAGCAGACGGTGCTCCAGCGAAGCTCTGGCGTAGAAGTTTGAAGGCCTTTGATTTCTCGCCCAGTCGCAGGAGATCTTCTGCGCCGGCGAATTGCGATACGCGTTGAAAGCGTTCGAGCTCTCCGGCGCTTAAACCCAGGCGGTCAGCAACGCGGCGCTGGGCGGCCAGCCGCGCATCAATCATCCAGGAGAAATCCTTACTTGTGTTGTAATCGTGCTGCCGCCAGGCAGACAGTACCCGGGGGTCAAAGGCAAAATCGCCTGCGGTGCTCAAGCGCAAATAGAGATCGTAGTCTTCCAATTTTGCTTTCTCGTCCCATCCTTCCTGTTCTAGGTTAGCTCGACGATAGAGAACGGTGGGACTCATGGGAGCAAATGTTTGTTGTAGTAACATCTCGCGAACGTTGCCGTCGGTGTAGCCGGCCCAGTCGCGCGTGCAGTCTATAATCAAATTCTGTGCGTCGATCAAAAAGCAATGGCCATAAGCCAGAAGCGCATCCGGCGTGGCCTCAAGCCGGGAAACACGCGCCGCAAGAAAATCGGGCAGCCAGAGATCGTCTGATCCGAGGTAGGCGAAATACTCTCCGCGAGTCTTGGACAACCCTTCGTTGAGCGTGGCGCACAGGCCCTGATTGGCCCGCGCAATCAGCTCACAAGGGAACGGGCAGTCCTTCAGGACCTTCTCGATGATACCCGGCGAGCCGTCCGCCGACCCGTCGTCGATGACAAGGAACTCGGCGGGCGGTAAAGTTTGTTTGAAGACAGAGCGCAGCGTCGTTTCGATGAACGGCGCATGGTTGTACGACGGCACGACCACGGAGACGCACGCCGGATCAACGGGAGTCTTGGTTGTTCGATGAGGCGATTCCTGCTGATTCATTGTCTCACGTTCTCGTTCGCAAAAAACGGGGACCTACGCTTAGCAATATCTCAAGCCACCGAAGGGTATTATACAGATGTAGCCGACGACGACAGGTTACCCGTGTGAAGAAGAGTCAGCCGCCGCACAGCTAGGCGTTTTCGCCAAAGTCCATCGGAAGGAAGGATACTGGTGCAATTTGAAAAGTGGCACGGGCATCCCGCCCGTGAATCACGCGCAAGATGCGCGTGCCACAATGAAACTGCACCAGTACCTGAAGGAAGGATAGGCCGCAATGGGCCGAAGGATCGTATTGCTGGGACCGTGTCCGCCTCCCTACGGCGGCGTAGCCATTTTCACGAGCGGTCTGTTTGAATTCGCCAGGGACTATGGTGTGGAACTGTGGTCGGAGGGGCTGCAAAAGAGACCGAACATAAGACCCACCAACTATCGAAGGCTTGGGCTTGTTCCTTTGTTGCTGACAAGGGGTCTTAGAGCGAGGATTATTGACTCGTACCATTTTCTTATCGAATACCCTAATCTTGTTATGGTTCCAATCTGGGTCGCCCTGAAGTTGGTGTTGCGGTTTGAATGGATCAAGGTTGTTCACGATGGTTCCCTTCCGTCACGCTACAACGCCTTCAGTTCCGTACGAAGAATGCTCTTTCGGTTATCAGTGGGTTCGGTAAACGAGTTTGTGGTGGTCAATAACGACATAGGGCAGTTTTTGCGAAACGAGATTGGCGTCCGTCAGACGGTTAGGATCGTCAACGCTCTTCTTCCGATCCCGCCGGTCGAACCCAAGCCGCTACCGCTGGAACTGGAGTCAGCCCTCACGCGCTACGATAAAGTCGTGGTCTCGACCGGTGTTTTTATTCCGAGTTACGGATTTGCTCCGGTGGCGGACGCAGTCGAAACGATTCGGCGCGAATCTGGAAAGAACGTCGGTCTGGTTCTCATAGATGGGGCGTTTATCCGCGACGAAGCCTACCGGGACACGGTGCTGCGGCAACGCGACTGGATCATCGTGCTCGAGCGGGTCGCGCACCCGCAAGTGCTACAGATCTTCAAACAAAGTAAGGTCTTTGTTCGCGGATTTCGATACGAGGGTTACGGGCTGTCCCGCATCGAGGCGATCTGGTGCGGCATTCCCGTGATTGCGGCAAAGGGGGAAGAAAGCCGCGGCATGCTCCTGTACGATTTCGAGGATACCGAAGCATTGCTCGCGCATCTCAGGAAAGTGCTTACTGATTCAGACTCAAGAGACATTGACGAGTGGGCCGCAGTCTTTCAGCGTGAAGCGGAGGAGAATCTGGAACGCTGGAAGGACATTCTAGGGGTCCCTCCCAAATGTAACGTTAGAGACGATCCACAAACCCACACGAAACAGCACTAAAAGTCTTAGTGTTATTTCGTGTGATTTCGTGGATCAAGTCGGTCGATGGAAATTGTTCAATCAGCAACTACTTCGCGGGCTCTAAATCTCTGTCGGAACACGCACGCAATACGGTAGGTCGCCACAGCCGCGATTACAAAAAGAAAATAATGAATGGTCAGAACGTAACGGTACTCGGTGTGTACCACTGATTGAACGCAAAAATAGTAGACAGGCACCGCCAGGAGAATGGCAAGCACACTATCCTGTTTTCTCAGGGCCAGCAGAATCAATCCGGCGACAACGAGCGGCAGAATTACCGCGGTGATGAAAAGTTTCTGAATGCCGCCGACGACCAAGGCCGCGAGAGTTGTCCCAGCTCCCGAAGCGTTTGTACTTGAGATGAGCGGCGCTCTCTCAAGCCGCCACATTGACCCCGCGCGCCGCATCATGACCGTAAGGAACCAGATTGGATGAGCACGGATAATCGCAAAGCCGCGCGCGAGCCGCTCCCTATCACGTTGAATGGCGTCGGGCCCAAACAGCGTGAGAGCGTAGTCGGGCCGATTGTGAGTCTCGGCTTCCCGCTTGATGAGACCCATATCTGTGTCAGACAGCCCTAAACTTCCCGTCTCGTCATAATCCGCAATACCTTCGAGCAACGTTTGTCCAGCCCCGAGCGACACCGGTATGAAGTGACCAAAAACCACTGCGTTGCGAATTGTGAGTGGAGTAATCGTCAGGCAAGCGCCTCCAATGAGTGCCAGGCCCATTTTGAGTCGCAGGCCACGTGGAAAAATCATGGGCATCAGCAGCGCCAAAAACGGCGCAAGTAGCAAAGCGTTGGCTCGGAACCAACAGGAAACGCCAATCAAAGCGCCTGCCGCCAGAATGGTGGGCCAGCGAGGCCGGCGGCGGGCGCGAGTGATAAGGTAGATCGCGACCAGGATTGGCAGCGCGGCCAACGTGTCCGGCAATAGCAGAACAGAATTCCAGCTAAACTGGGGCGCAAAGGCGGCCATGAAGCCGGC
>CAZVHN010000325.1:0-3075 GCA_964626895.1 uncultured Chloracidobacterium sp.
GCGCTACTACCACCCCAGCGGGGCTGCCCCGCTGGGGACCCCGGATTGACAAGCTTGAGGATCTCCATGCTCTCGCCGTCGTATAGCCAGACCTCCGGAACCTCAAAGTGAGCGAAGAGAGCGCGCTTATTGATTGATGAACTGGTGATGTCAATTTCGACAACAATGTCAGGGGGAGGATCGACTAAAAGATCAAGCTCCTGCTTGCCTCGGATGGCCCGCTCATTTTGCACATAAAAACATGAATCGGGCTCGAAGCCGCGCGCGATGTCTTCCCGTTTAAAGGTCGTAGAACCGAGGCTACTCACCTCGATGTTCATCTCCAGCGTACTAATGCTTACCAGGCGCTCAATGTTGCGGTTTACTTTCTCATGTTTAGCGGTGGGGCTCATGATTTCCAACCTTCCTTGGTCATAGGTGAGGTGCGGGACGCTACAGTCAGAAAGATCTGTGAGGAGGCGTTCGTATGTCTCCCAACTAACATTAGGTAATAAGACTCTCGCCTCGGCTATTTTTGGCGGATTCAGTAATGTGGTCATGTTCTTCCCCCCATCTTCGCAAGGATTCTTTCAATCGTAGTGTAGTGTCTCAGAAATTCCTTTACAACGACTGACCTTGTTTTATCGATGATCTGGTGGGCGGTCGCGTCCAGACAATTAGTTTCGGTTTGTTGTTTTGCACGATGTTGCTTCAATGGCGCCAACTCAATTACAGAACCGGGAGCGGTAGCGACCGCACTCAACTAATGAATTGACTATTCGCTACCACAATCACATCCGGTAACACTGCGGCAAAGAGATCCCATATCCAAGCTGATGTGGAGTGCAGATTCAGTTTCGTGTCGCGGAGTGATCTCGTTGGTTGAGTGCGGTCGCTACCGCTCCCGGTTCTGGTAAACTGAGTACGTTGGAACACTCAATTGCGAATTCTAAATCACGATGTCTTAACTCAGCACGGTCACTTGGTTATTGTTGCTGCGCCCAGGCGCGGACCTTCTTGATCCATTCCAGCCGTCCCGTCTTAAAGAGCTCGTGAACAAAATGGGAAATAGCTTCTGCTGTAACCTTCGGCAAGGCCAAACTACTCTCGGTCCTGCAGTATTCGCCGCTCTTAAGAATGAGAATCTCCACTTCCTTCCCGTCGAAGCGCCACACTTCGGAAATACCAAAGGCAGCGAACAACGGAAGCTTTTTAAGACTGGGACTTGTGATGTCGATCTCCACCACCAGATCGGGCGGCGGGTCGACGGAGAGATCGAGACGCTTCTTGCCTCGCATCCGCGCTTCGTTTTTGAAGTAGAAGCACGAGTCGGGTTCAAAGCCAAGCTTGAGATCCTTTCGTTTATAAGTCGTCGAGCCGAAAGCGCAGCTTTCTACCTCGAGCTCTTCAGCTAACAGCTCCACGAGAAGATTGAGAGTCCGATTGATTCTTTCGTGTTCAGGTGAGGTGACCATGATCAATAGATCTCCGCGGTCGTACGTGAATCGCGGGCCTGCTGCGTCTGGGTGATCTCGCAGCAGGCCCTCGTAGGTAGACCAGCTAATGTTGTGAAGGAGGACGCCGTCTGTGAGGACTTCCATTACTCTTGGTGGTTCGAGAAGGGTAGTCATAACAATCTCCTTGAGAGGGCTCCTATCTTCGCACGCGTTCCTTCAGCGGGCAATGGTTCACAACAACCTAGCGACTCACTCATGCCGCGGCCCATGAGGTCAGTACCACCACGCGGTAGCGGGCGGGTCCTCGTTAGCTATGCTCAATCATCAAGTCTGAGGATCGTACTGACCTCATGAGACCGCAGCTTGAGTGATGAGTAGCCAAGACCCACCCGCTACCGCGTGGTGGTACTGACCTCATGAGAGCGCGGCTTGAGTGATGAGGAGATCAGCACTTACCAGCTAACGCCGCCGGTTCTGTATTGATCTAACGTCCAGTGATTTCTGTTGCCAGCTTCTCGGCGCCATACAGCTTTCGTAACGCTTCAATGATGGCCGCGCTGTGAACAGCCACGGCGCGACCGCCCTCAGTCTCATCTACATACCAGTACCGGTTGGGTAGCTTCTGAATGTTGCTGTCAAAGTTAAGGCCGACCACCTCAGCATTTCGATTGATGATGGGACTACCGGAATTGCCGCCAATCGTGTCCGCGGTGTAAACGAAGTTCATTGGAGTCGTTAGATCCAGTTTCGCCCTCCCGTCCCTCCATCGCTGCGGCAAATCAAAGGGAGGTTTCTCATCAAAGCTGACAGCGCGATCGTAAAGACCGCTGTAGGTTGTTTTGTAAGGCACCAGCGTGGTGTCTTCCTCATAGCCCAGCACTCTGCCGTAACTTATGCGGAGACTTCCAGTCGCGTCCGGAGAAACATTTCTGCCGAGGACGGCGAATCGCGCCGCTGCAATCTTCTGCCCGGCAGCATTGTCCACACTCTGAATCTTCTCCTCATTCCAAGCACGCAACTCACGAATGATGGGCTCTACCCGCCGGGCCAGCGCGATCAGCCGATCATCGCTTTTCTTAATTGCGTCTGCCCCACCTTCAAACAGGGCTTTTCGAACCGCTACGTCACCCAGCTTCGTTCCGGAAACCACGCTCCTGGCCAGCGCCGCCGGAGTTGAGCCCTGCAGGGCTGCACGAACGAACGGATCGTCTGGTCCCAGCATCTGCTGTGCATCTGTAAGCCAAGACGCAAGTATTGCCTCTTCCATATCCGGGTAAATCGGAGCCGGAGAAAAGAGACTGAACTTTAGCGATTCCAACTTTGATTCACGAAACTCTTCATAGCGCGCTTCGTTTGGTTTTCCTACTTCTTCAGAATAGCGAACGAGCGTCGATGCGATCTGGCCCAGGCGGGAATAAGCTATGGTCGAAGAAGCAGTTCGCTTAGCGTAAGTCGGCAGCTCTCTGTAGGCGTTGGCAATCTCCTCCCAGGCGCTGCCGTAAGCCTGCTGAAACTCCGGTCGGCTCGACACGGCGGCTCGCAACGCTTTTTCGTCCTGCTCTTTCTTAGCCGTCATACGCTGGTTGTTCAAGCCATCTTGCTGGCCCACAAGTCGCTTGATGGAGTTCGAAAGACTGCG
>CAZVHN010000326.1:0-4795 GCA_964626895.1 uncultured Chloracidobacterium sp.
TGGGATTGCACCTTGAGCGGGGGCAAGCCACCCTTCCCGACCTGCAAATTACTCCAAGTCCGTTTTGGGTTCTCACACGGCCGCCATTAGAGTTGAGCTTCTACCGCTTGCAAACAGAACTGGTGTATCGAACCACTGATCTCGGTCACTGCCTCACTCGGGAGTTCTGCGTACATTGGAAGCGATAGCACCTCGTTACTGGCTTGCTCGGTGTGCGGGAAGTCGCCCACCTTGTAGCCTAAGTCACGGTAACCCGACTGCAAGTGAACAGGAATCGGATAGTAAATGCCGGTTGAGACTCCACGCGCTTTCAGGTGCGCCACCAGGTTATCTCGCTGCGGAGTAAAAACCGGAAAGATGTGGTAGACCGAGCGAGTGCAAGCCATCTCTTCGAGCAGGCGCAGTCCAGTGTCTGCTAACGACCCGCGGTAGTTTGCAGCATGATTGCGCCGGGCGGCGTTCCAATCGTCAAGATGGTGCAACTTCACACCCAGCACCGCCCCTTGCATTCCTTCCATGCGGTAATTGTAGCCAACCGCGTCGTGGTGGTACTTCTGACTCTGTCCGTGATCGCGCAGCCGCCTGATGACCTCGGCATATTCTTCGTCATTAGTTACCACCGCTCCACCTTCTCCGTAAGCACCCAGATTCTTCCCCGGATAAAAGCTGAAACAGGCAAGGTTGCCGATGCTGCCCGCGCGTTTTCCCTTGTATTCGGCGCCATGTGCCTGGGCTGCATCTTCGATTACGATGAGGTCACGCCGGCGAGCGATCTCGAGAATCGGATCCATATCCGCGCAGCTTCCATACAGATGAACAGGCATGATCGCTTTCGTGCGGGGAGTGATGGCCGCTTCGAGGCGCGCCGGATCCATGGTGCATGAACGCGGATCGATATCGATGAGTACGGGCCGCGCACCTGTGTAGCGGATGGCCGCCACACTGGCGACGAATGTATAGCTGACGGTGATAACCTCGTCACCGGGTTTAACGCCGGCCGCAAGCAGAGCGAGATGAAGTGCGCTCGTGCCGGAATTAACTCCGAGGGCGTATCTTGTCTGACAATAGCGCGCAAAGTCGGATTCAAAAGCTTCCACCTTCTCGCCCAAAACAAACTGGCAGCTCTCCAAAACCTCTGAGATCGCCGCATCGATCTCATCTTTGATACTCAGATACTGGGCCTTTAAATCTACAAGAGGAATCATCGGTTTTCTTACACTACTGTTCAAGGTTCGAGCGTAGCATCGAATCACACAGTGTTCACGCAAAGACGCAAAGGGGGCAAAGACGCAAAGAGGAGCGCTTTAAACATTTTCCAATGCTTTCTTTGCGTCTTTGCCCCCTTTGCGTCTTTGCGTGAACCAGCAGTCACTACGCAATCTCTATCAATTTCCCGCGCGCGCGAAGTGAGCGCTCTGCCGCTTCCACTATTTGTATCAACCTCAAGCCGGCCTGCCCATCGGTTTCCGGCTGGGTACCGTTGTTTATGCAGTCGATAAAGTGGAGCGCCTCGGTCAGCAAAGCCTCGGTTGCCTCCAGACGCGGTGCCCACATGTCTCCCGAGCGATAGCTTACGAGCATCTCATATACAGCCTCGGGACTCTGAGAGACGGTAACGCCCCGGTCATAGATTTTCACTTTCTCGCTGGGCTCCAGGTCGTCATAGAGAATCATTTTTTCGCTGCCACCGATAAGCGTGTGCCGGACCTTCACGGGAGTGAGCCAATTGACATGCACGTGGGCAATCTGCGGATTGGTAAAAAAGAGCGTGATGTAGGCGACATTTTCCGGTTGGCCGGGAATGTTGCTAATACCCGTCGCGGAAACGGCGAGGGCCCGGGAGGGCAAGACGTAGTCCATGATTGAGAGATCGTGAATTGCCAGATCCCAGATCACGTTCACATCATGCTGAAACAGACCCAGGTTGACTCGCACTGCATCGTAGTAATAGATCTCGCCGAGAGCATTGTTGGCAATAAGTTCCCGAATCTTCCGCACTGCCCCGGTGTAAACGAACGTATGATCGACCATTAGAACGCGCTGGCGGCGAGTAGCCTCACAGATTAGTTGTAGGGCTTGCTGAGAGGTTGACGCCAGGGGTTTTTCAACCAACACATGCTTGTTCGCGCTTAGCGCCGCCATGGCCAACTCGAAATGTGACGAGACAGGTGTGGCGATGGCGACGGCGTCGATCTCTGGATCGTTGAGCAGATCCTGCCAATTAGTGAGCGTCCTGATTGAGGGGTATCGGCTCTGCACCATGGCCAGCCGCTCCGGCCGCAGATCGCAAACAGCAACGACGGTAGAGCCAGGCGCTTCCATGAAGTTGCGCGCCAGGTTGGGCCCCCAGTAGCCGTAGCCGATTACTCCGACTCTTATCATGATCTCACTACTCGCTAATCAACACTCCACCGGCTTTGGGCGATGGCGCACGTCGCCGATTACGCGCGCGGGCACTCCGACTACGATGGCATAGTCAGGTACATCGTGTGTAACAACTGCACCAGCTCCAACCAGCGCGGATTCGCCGATGGTCACGCCCGCACCAATGGTTGCATTGCTGCCAATCGAAGCACGACGCTTAACTCGCGTGTCTACAACTTGCCAGTTGGATTCGGTTTGCAGCGAGCCATCCTCATTCGCTGCGCGAGGATATCGGTCGTTGATAAACATCACGCCGTGGCCAACGAACACCTGGTCTTCAATCGTGACGCCCTCACAAATGAAAGTGTGCGAAGAGATCTTGCAGTGCGCGCCTATCGAGGCCTTCTTTTGGATCTCGACAAACGCGCCGATCTTAGTTTCCGCACCGATGGAGCAGCCGTAGAGGTTGACTAGATCGGGTTGGAAGATCTTAACGCCGTCTCCCAGTATCACGTCAGATGCGATCGGCATAATGACTGTTCAGAGTCCCGTAGGGACACAATGTTTATAGAACCCTGGTACCAAAGGAAATTCGGAAGCTCCGAAGGAGCGAAATATGTGCTTTGTGTCACGCGTCCGTACGAACATTTCGCTCCTCTGGAGCTACAGTCATTTCTTCGGGCCAACGGTCTATAAACATTCTGTCCCTACGGGACTGGGTTGTGTTAACTACTTCAGCGACATCCAGTAGTCGCGCGGGTAAATCCGGTGCAGTCGCACACCGGGACCTTCCCCCGTCTTTAAATACTCCTCGTAGGCCGAAAGCTGCTTCTCCGGAATTCACGCGGCTCGCGCGCGAGGGCGGCGCGATCGCGGTCGCTACCGCTCGCGGTTCTGACATGCTCTTCTTCTGAGAGGCGTGCAAGTGCATAGAGCATCCAGGCTTCGGACCAGCGCATGAAAGGTGTGCGAACGGTGTAGAAACGCCGCCGCTGGTAATAAAAGAAGCCGCGTTTATCGCGCAGGTTGCGAACAGACCAGTGCGCGATCTTTTGCGCCAAAGCCATTGCGTCGCGATCTAATCCGCGTAACTCCAGGAGTGTGATGATGGCCGTGGCCGCCGCATGCGCATCAGCGGGATAAAGCTCGTCATGGTAGTATTTCGGCCACCCATCCGCAAGAAAGAAGCTAGTGCGCCAGAATCTGTAGCCACGCTGCAACGCCTCGTTGAATTCCGTCGTTTGCGCTGCCTGGCAGTGATTAATGACTCTCGCCAGCGAGCTTAATGAATACGCTGTGTGGAAATTGTCTACCCACGCTTGATTCTCGGCGGCACCGTAGACCCACGCGCCATTTTCATGCTGCTGCTTAACGACATAGCGCGCAGCCCGCACAGCCCACCAGCACAGTTTCTGCTCGCCTGTTAATGCGGCAACGCCAGCCAGAGTTTCGGCCGCCAGCAAACTGGCGTTGTAGATGCAATTCACGGTGCCGGGTGCGTAACTGAAGCAGACTTCGGTGTGCGTTTCTTCGCTGCGCTGGAGATCCTGAAGAATGAAGTCGCAGGCACTGCGCGCAGTTTTAAGGTAGCTTTCATCATCGAAAGCTTGGGCTGCTTCAATGAAGGCCCGAGCTGCGAAGGCAGTTGGCACGATCGTGGGCGTTTCTCGTGACGCAAAGAACAGGCGTGATTGCCAGTCGAAGTTATAACCCCACGCCGCACCGCTCCAACCTTCCAGACGCATGGAAAGAAGATCGTTGAGCAGTTGGCGAGCCTCCTTCTCAGCCTCGTTTGTTTTGGAGCTCCGGTAGTTCGCCAGAGCTGCGAGCGCAAACAGAGCAATGCCTTTGGAGTTTCTGCCCGCGGAAACGAGGCCAATACTCCTAAGGTTTACGGGAGAACGCTTCACCAGCTGCGTCCAGGCAAGACGGGCTCGGCGGGAGTGTTTTAGAGGGGTTGCCTGAAATAGACGACTATTCAGCGCATCGAAGGGATCGTGTCCGGCGAAGTTGTGTGTGCGGCACCATGCGAAGAGTTCCGTGTATGCGTTTTGAATAGTGGAATCGGGCATGGAAGAGTCAAACCGGGCACTCGTCTCAAGCGTCGCTAACTTGCAGGTCTGGAAGGCGGACCCTGTCCCCGCTCTTACGACGAAAATAAGAATCGTCTAAGACAAACTAACAACTCCAATTCATTCTCACCCCCCAAAGGAGTTTCCTCACATGCTTCGGCAAATGGTCGAACTTCAACCTCCCAGGTGTTGCTGAGTGGCTTCAAGCTTGAGGCGGGGACAGGGTCCGCCTTCCTGACCTGCAAATTACCGTAGATCCGTTTTGGTTTTCACACAGCCTCTACCGCCTGTATCTCCTCCCTCCTGCCCACTGCCTCCTGCCCACTGCCTCCTGCCCACCGCCTACTGCCCACCGCCCA
>CAZVHN010000327.1:0-3361 GCA_964626895.1 uncultured Chloracidobacterium sp.
GCCGCTGGTTTGGTTGTAGATGATGAAGAAATCGCTGTTCGGGCGATAGATGTAACGGAGCCTTACGTTAATGGCCGAAATACGTGCCGCCGAATTCAGTTGCGTCAAGGCCGAGGTAAGAAGTTTACGCGAAAAGTTATAATTGACTCTGCCCACCAAGAGGTTGGTTGTGAAATTACCCTGGGCCAGTCTCACATTATTGAAGCTGTCGGAGAAATCAAACAACAAATGCGCATTCGGACGGAAACTTACTCCGGCTGATACCTCATTTCGTTTTCCAGAATAGAAGTCGCCCCACTTATAACGCCCTGTTAATACGATCCGCTTGCTACGATCACTTGTGACCTCAATGCGAGAACGGTTGAAATGGTAGCTGCCCGGCGGAATGACAACACCCGGCCTGATCTCAAAGGGCTCCTTCAAAACATCGGTAACATCCTCGATCGGACGAAAAAAGAAGCTTGCTGAGTTCTCAAATTCCGTGGACCAGGAGAGTTCGGTTTGTCTGGTCGCCAGATGCCCGGCGCGATCTTCGTAATATTCGATCTGGGTCTCAAACTCCATCTGCCGGACGTGCGGAATAAACTTGGGACGGGGCTTGTACGCCGCCTGGCCGAAATATTGACGGATGCCGTTGCGTTCAACAAAACCAACTTCAGGATTGAAATTGCTGCCGATGTCCTCAAAAATCGTGATGAAACGAAATCGATTATTTTCGAAGCGGGAGTCAATGCGACCCGAAAGAAAGCTGGAACGCGCACCCGGCGTCGACGTGCCCATCAGAAAGGCTTTAAGTTGATAATGATCGGCGAGATTAAATTCAGCGTCGATTCCTCCGGCCCGGCTGTACCGAGTACCATGCGCGGAGATAGCCCCCTGACGATTAACGAACATCCCGCCGATAGACGAGCGCTCGAAGATATCGCGCTTTACGCGGGCGACAGTGAACTGGGCTCGGGGCACGTGAAAAGCAGTGCTCGAGTCTCCAAGTTTCCGAGTTTGGACCTGAAGAAAACCGATATTGTAACGACCAACTTTGCCTGTGACCTTCGCGCCATAGTCTATCGGCACAGGCGCCCCGCGTTCCGTTAGCCCGATGCGGCGGGTGAAGAAAAGCTGGTTGGATCCCTGTCTGCCGAAAAGAAACACGCCGGAGTTCTCCAGAAAGAAATCCCGTTTTTCCGGAAAGAAAACTGAGAACCGTGAGAGGTTAACGACTTGATTGTCCACTTCGGCCTGGCCGAAGTCGGGGTTCGCAGTAAACTCGGCAGTCAGCGAAGGAGTGATGCCCACCTTGGCAACCTCAAGTCCGACTTTTCCTTGAACGCCGGCATCAAAACCGGGTGCGCCAACTTGCGGCACACCCTCGCGCCATCCGCCAGTGAGATAAGGCTTCACCTGATACAGCCGGCGGCGCTTGATCTCGCCCACACCGACAAGCTCTCCTGCCTGTGATACTCGTTCAAGCCCAAACGACCGTTGCCAACTCGTCCACAAATTTTCTTCATTCTTCCGCCGGACAATGCGAGCAGAATTAAAGCCCCAGGTGTCTTCGCCTTCTTTGAAGCGCAAGGTCGTCAGTGGGATCGCGATCTCGACGGTCCATCCAGTCTGATCGATACGGCCGGATGAGATCCAAGGCGAGTCCCAGGAAAGATTCACATCGCGACCTTCATCTGTGATTAGAGCATCCTGCTGTGTGCCGAGTGGGTTGACCGCGAAGCGAAAGGCATTACGCTTATCGTGGTGGGTGTCCAGGAGAATTTCGATCTTGTCGTCGTTGGAAAAACTTGCATCTCGTACAAGCTCGCGTGCGTTGATGTGTCTGGGCTCTGAGTCGAAAGCATGGATGCCCAGGTACAGGTTCTTGTCATCAAAGACCACGCGCACCTCCGTCTTCTCTGACGCGGGGACGCCTTCGTTCGGCTGCTGTTGAAGGAAGTCACTCGCCGATTCGGCGAGCGACCAGGCGGATTCATTCAGAAGCCCGTCGATCTTGATGGGCTCGGAGATTTTCGTCGCTTTGATGCGACGCGTGCTGATAAAGTCTGGGGACGGCGTGGGGTTTGGAACCCCGTCTGAAGTCTGCGCTTGCGCACCAGCGAAAGTACCAGCAATCACGATGGCAAGTAATGTCTTCAGAATCTTCAGAACAGTCATGCCTTGGCTACTTTGACCGGTTTTTCGCCGAGTTGGCTTTCCTAATACTTCTCAATCACAACAGATTTTCGCCTGGCCCAACGGCATCTCTGCTTTCGCGCCTCTGTTCGACACGTCCTCTAGTCATCGACACCACACGGTGGGCCAAGGCCGCGGCTTCTTCTCGGTTATGAGTTACGTAAACGGTCGTGACTTAGCGCCTTTTGCAGCGTGGCGAGCTCATGCGAAAGAGCCGCTTTCAAATCTGAGTCAACACTCGACATCGGCTCATCGAGTAGCAGCAGTTGCGGGCGTCCGACGATGGCGCGCGCAATGGCCGCACGCTGCTGCTCACCGCCGGAGAGTTCGGCAGGGTACCTGCTGGCGAAAGGCAATGCGTGAACGAGGCCCAGCACTTCGTTGATGCGGTCTTGCCGCTCAAGCTTCTTCATCCGAGCAGATGCCAGAACAAAATCCAGATTGCCTTCCACTGTCAGGTGAGGCCACCACGCAAGATCCTGAAAGACGAAATCGATGCCTCGGGCTCGGGGCGGCAAAAGGTTTTGGCCGCCGGCAGCTACACACTGACCCGCGATCCACACCTCGCCGGAGTCAGGCGTCTCAAGTCCGGCGATGAGGCGTAAGAGGGTGGTCTTACCGCAACCGCTCGCCCCGAGCAGCGCCACGATCTCACCCTCGGCAACATCAAGCGACACGCGTTGGACAATCGCCCGATCGTCGTACCGATTTGTCACTTCAACCAACTTGAGAAACGGTCTATTCATTACTGCGATCATTGCACCCCAGCGGGCCACCAATTAACGCTGAGTTTAAGAGGCTACCTCATTGTGATCAACGCCTGTAGCACTGAGAGCAGAGTGAAAGCCTGTTTGGGTGCTCGTTCACGACGCGATCTTATTTCAGTCGGAGATACGATACCGCCAGTAATCAGAATGTCGGCTGTGATGCTTGAAAGCAAGGATACGAACGCAGTCGGGAAAAGCGCGGTAGCGATGAAGCGCTGCTTCAGTCCTTCAACCACTTTTTGTTAGGCCGCTGTAAGCTTGACTTTGGCTACATTGCGGAGATTTACGCGCTGCTTCGCCTGCCACAAGTCGTGGTTATACTGCAGGGCAAGCCAACTTTCCGGAGAGCGGCCAAGCGCCTTGGAAAGCCGCAGCGCCATTTCGGGGCTGATGCTGCTAGCGCCGGTAAGGATGCG
>CAZVHN010000328.1:0-6970 GCA_964626895.1 uncultured Chloracidobacterium sp.
GCTGCTAATGCTCCTATTGCCGGGGTATTCGTAGAGGCGGTCACTCCACAGGGTTTCTTCACACAGGGCGGTAGAACCGACAGCCAGGGTCATTATTCAATAATCAGTTTGCCTGCGGGTGACTACGTCGTCACCCCCAGCAGGTTTGGTACAACCGGACACTTTATCTTTTCACCGACGACTAGAACCTTTACCGGATTAAACTCGGATCAGACTGCAAACTTCACCGGCACGCAGGCCTATGACATTCAAGGGCAGGTGACCAGTTCGACCGTGCCCGGGCTTGGAATCTTCGATGTAACAGTCACCTTGAGCGGAGCTGGCTCGGGCACAGTAGTTTCCGACGCCGATGGACGTTACTCCTTTCAAGATCTGCTTCCCGGCAATTATGTCGTAACGCCATCTAAGCCTGGTTTTACTTTCAATCCCGTCAACCTTACGTTCACGAATCTAAACGCCGACCAGTTCGGTGACTTCACGACCGCTTCGACAGTTTTCTTCACAGTCAGCGGACGTGCTGCCGACCAGGCCAACAACTCCATTAGCAACGTCGTGATATCCATGGTGTCGAGACCCCAGCGCGGGTCGCTAATCCTAAGCACGCAGACGGACGCGAATGGCAACTATTCGTTCCCCAACTTGCAGTCGGGAGGTAACTACACTTTCCTTGCCACCAAACCTCTTCTCACTTTCACGCCCCAAAATCCAACCCTCGCCAATTTGAGCGCAAACCAGACGCTCAATTTCCTGGCGGCGCCAGTCGCGGGGCTGGTGGGCAAGCTGGCCTTCGCAATTGACAACTTTGGAATTGACCAGGGTATCAACGTAATGAATGCCGATACCACCGGTGAGACGAACGTAACCAACAACGGTAGGTCTCCCACGTGGTCGCCGGATGGCTCAAAGATAGCGTTCGAAAGTAACCGCGACGCCGCCGCCCCTGCAAATTTCTCAGATCTTTATGTGATGAACGCGGACGGCACCGGGGTGACCCGGCTCACCAACTCGCCCTTCGAAGATGGTTTTCCAAGCTGGTCTCCCGACCAACAACAACTCACCTACACGTATGGAGACCTGGAATGTAACGGCGCTCAATTAGGGTCCCAGCCGGAAGTTTTTGTTATTAACGCCGACGGTAGTTCTTCAAGAAACCTGACCAATACCGTGCTTCCCGATGGACTTTCTGATTGGTCTCCTGGAGGCTCAAGCATCGTCTTCGTCCGCGCGCCAACAGGTGATTGCAGCGGTGGCGAGGCCAACATTTATGCTATGGACTCCGGTGGCGGAAATGAGAGGCTTCTCGCTAATAGCCCCGATTCAGAATTTGGGCCCGGGTATTCTCCGGACGGAAGCCGGATTGCCTATGTGCGTGAGACCTCCAATTTCTTTAGCAGTCTCTTTGTCATGAACGCTGATGGGACGAATCAGACGAGGATAGGCCCTGATTTCGATGTTCATGGCGACGACAGACCCACTTGGTCGCCGGATGGAACCAAGATCGCCTTCTCAGGGAATCTGCCGGGAGACTTTGGCCCCCGGCAGATCTATGTCATCAATGCTGACGGCACGGGTTTCGCCCAGCTAACCTCTGGCGCAACTGGCCGCCGTGGGCCATCATGGCAACACTACAGCATCAGCGGTCGCGTGAACGGTAACATCAACGGACTTCCGGTGACGATGGTGCTCGCGGGGACCTTGACGCGCGTGACTCAAACCGTTGCAAACGGCAATTACGTTTTCGGCAATCTGACACCGGGTGGCAATTATTCCGTCACCCCCGTCAGCAGCTCTTTTGTCTTTACGCCGGCAAAAATTGATATCAACAACCTGGTCGGAAACCAGACAGCCAACTTTACTTTGGTGCCGCAGGCTATTCCTACACCTACGCCTCCTCTGGCAGACGACTTCAACGCCGGGCAGCGCGATCCCGCGAAATGGAATGTAGGTACGCAGACCCAGCCACTGGGCGCTTTTGATCCTCAGGTTTCGGTCGAACAGCTGAGCGGGCGACTGGTTATCACTCCTCGAACCAACTCATCCGGCCTCCATTACAACGGTTACGTGGCGGTAAATTCGTTTGACTTCAAGAATGCCACGGCGACGGTTGAGGTCGCACAGACCGCAACAAATGGGGCCGACACGATTTTCGCGCTTGGTAGCGATCTCGACAACTTCTCTCGTTTCGTTGTGCGCGCAGGCGATGGCGCACCTGGAGTCCCCACTCGGCATAACAAACCTCGCCGGCCGGGCGGTGCGACGGTACCGCAATTGATCTTCCAGGTAAGGGTTAGCGGGCAGTTAACCTCTTTAAGCATTCCCTACGATCCGGTGCAGCACCGGTACATGCGCTTTCGCCATGAACCGCTGACGAATGCCATCATCTTTGAAACAAGCCCTGACAACGTAACCTTCACCGAGCGGCACCGTGTCACCCTGGTTAGAAGTGTCTCGGCATTAACGGCTGAATTGAGTGCCGGCACGTCCGCTCCTACCGATCCTCCGGGTCAAACTGTTTTTGATAACTTCCAGCTCGTCACTAACACGTTCCAGTTCAGTGCGCCCAGCTTCAGCATCACGGAAGGGAACGCCAGCGTTCCACTTTCGGTGACGCGCACCGGCAACGTCGCAACGCCCGCCACAGTTGAGTATTCTAGTTTTGACGAGTCTGCGACCCAAAGAACGAGATACATACTCGCGACCGGTACTCTTTCGTTTGGACCGGGGGAGACAACCAAGTCATTAAGCGTGCTGATTGTCGACAACTTACTTGTGGAAGGAACTCAAACCCTATCTCTGCGCCTGATCGATTCCGCCGGGTCAGGACTGAACAGCCCAGGGCGAGCCGCGCTCACAATCGTGGATAACGACACGACTCCGCCGACTACCAATCCGCTAGACCATACTGACGCCCAATTCTATGTGCGACAGCATTACTACGACTTTCTTAGCCGAATACCAGATGCTTCGGGTCTGGCTTTTTGGACCAACGAGATCACGAGTTGTGGCAGTGATGCGCAGTGTCGTGACGTCAAGCGGGTGAATGTGTCCGCCGCCTATTTCCTTTCCATTGAGTTCCAGGAAACGGGTTTCTTTGTTCATCGCTTCTACAACGCGGCTTTGAACAGAGCTAGTGGGTTGCCGCGCTACCTGGAATTCCTGCGCGACACGCAGTCGATTGGAAGGGGTGTCGTGGTCGGAGCACCCGGATGGGAAGCGCAGTTAGAAGCAAACAGGGCGGCGTATGCCGGCCAGTTTGTCGCGCGAGAGGAGTTCACTTCGCTTTATCCGTCGACAATGACCCCAACGCAGTTTGTCGATGCGCTGTATGCGCATGCGCTTATCGTGCCGAATGCCGCGGAGCGACAGGCGGCGATAGATGAATTCACTAACCCAACCGGGGCTCGCGGGCGCGCCTTGCGTCGAGTGGTAGAAAACCAGACACTGCGAAACCGCGAATTTAACCGAGCGTTTGTCCTGGCGCAGTATTTCGGCTATCTCCGACGGAACCCCGACGATCCGCCGGATAACAACCTGGCCGGATTTAACTTTTGGCTGGGTAAACTCAATCAGTTCAACGGCAACTTCGTCGACTCTGAAATGGTCAAGTCATTCATTGTTTCTGGTGAATACAGGCAGAGATTTGGCCCCTGAGATGCGGATTGCCCACGTAAGGCAATTGGCAGTTTGGGTTTCGGCACATCATCCCGGAGGGATGTAAGTTAATGGCCGTGGGCGAGTTGCGCGACGCCCACGGATAGGCGAAAGAAAATGCCTGACCCTGGAAAAGGGTCACACCTTCGGGCCCTGTTTGACCCTTCCAGGGTCAGGAACCTTTTATCTGGTTTTCCGTGGGCGTCGCGCAGCGCTCGCCCACGGCTATTGACTTACATCCCTTCAGGATGCGAAAACACATTGAATCTGACCTCAGGCCCAAACTGGACCACCAGAATTGAGTGCGCTAGGCAAGGCGGGGAGTTTCTGCGATAATTCGGGCGCGTCGAACTAGCTTGTATTTCCTTTTGCCGCTTTACGCAGGCTTTCTCCGGCTGTGAGAAAGCCATCCTTCAAACACCTCGCTCTCGTATATAGGGTGAGTCTCCAAGAGATGCAGATGGGTTATCCCCTAACTCAGCAGCGGTATTTGACCCGAGCGCCTGCGCGGTGCCGGGTTCCTCACGCATTAGCGTTAACCACAATCGCAGCATGCTGTCTCAATACTTTTTCCGCACGCGGATCTTCCCTGATTAGAGTTCTTTTTACCTTTATTGCTTTGGCAGTGTTGCTGACGGGGTCACCCGGTTCGCATTCACAATCCTCCAGCTCCGGCAACGCGCCGCCTGAGCTTGTGATTCAGACCGGGCATAGTTCCAGAGTCAATTGTGCCGTGTTTGGACCAGACCGGCGCTGGCTTGCTTCGGGCAGCGCTGACAACACCATCAGATTGTGGGAGGTGGAATCGGGTAGCGAACTGCGGGCTTTGACCGGTCACAACGGCTGGATCAAATCGCTGGCTATCAGTCGCAATGCCAAAATATTGGCTTCCGGTAGCAACGATCTCACAGTGAAACTCTGGGATGTTTCTTCCGGCCGCGAACGCTCCACACTTGGCGGCCACAATGGCCCGGTTGAAGTAGTGTTGTTCAGCCCGAATGATCGCTGGCTGGCTTCCGGAAGCACGGACGCTACGATCAAGATCTGGGATAGCGCGACCGGCAGGGAAGTGCAGACACTGAAAGGCCATACAGCCGGGATAACGAGCTTAGCATTCAGTGCTGATGGAAGGACATTAGCGTCGGGTAGCGCCGACAAGAGCATCAAGTTTTGGGATACTGCTAACTGGACCTCCTGGCGAAGTCTCAACAAACATACTGCGAAGGTCACAACCCTCACTTTTAGCCCGAGTGGTCAACGCTTAGCATCGGGCAGCGCTGACGGGGCAATCCTGATTTGGGACCCGGCGAACGGGCGAGATCGCCTTACGATGAAACGTAGCTCAAGTGCGGTCCTGGCCACGGCCTTTGTGACCGAGGGCGAGTTGGTATCAACCGGCGCCGAGGGAACCATCGTGTCGTGGGACGTCGCAACCGGTAAAGAAAGACGTGTGGTCGCGGGCGAGCCGGAGGTCGAAGAGATCTTATTTGCCGCGCTCAGCAAGGACGGGGCCTTGCTGGCCTCGAGCCTGGGAACCAAATCGGTAGACTTGCGAGATTCAACAACCGGAGTTCTTTTGAGAAGGCTTGAGAGTCATTCCGTTAGTTTCTATTCGGTTGCTTTTAGTCGCGACGGCAGATGGCTGGCGTCAGGTGCTAATGATCGCACGGTAAGACTCTGGCAGATCGCCACGGGCCGGGAACTTCCAAAGCTCGCCGGTCATTCGGGCTGGATAACCTCGATCGCCTTTAGTCCGGATAGCCGTCTGTTAGCTTCCGGCAGTAACAGCGGTGAAGTGAAGCTATGGGACGTTAATACCGGGCGTGAAACTCTTAGCCTGCCGCACAGTCAGGAACGCATTCATACAATAGCTTTCAGTCCGGATGGAAAATGGCTGGCCGCGGCTGGAACCGAGAAGACAGTTCACCTGCTGGACATGGACACAAGGCAATCACGGAAACTGACGGGCCATTCAGGAGAGATAACGAGTCTAGCTTTCCTGCCGGACTCATCGTTGATCGCGTCCGGCAGTACCGACAAGACCGTTAGACTCTGGAACCCGAGCACCGGAAGCGTGGTCAAGACTCTTGAGGCTGTCGGTGATCAGGTCAATGCGGTTGCGTTCAGCCCCGACGGAAAGACTCTGGCCGCCGGTACCGCGGACAAGAGTATCGTTCTGTTTCCTTTGGGTCCCGGCGAACCGCGTATACTCAATGGCCACGGCGGTGGGATTCTAACGCTTGCGTTTAGTCCGGACGGTCGTTGGCTGGCTTCCGGGGGTTTCGATGAAACAGTCAAGCTCTGGGATCCGCAGACCGGTCAAGAGACTCACAAGCTGGCAGGCGCATCCGGCGCCATCAATAGCGTGGCCTTTAGTAATGACTCCAAGTGGCTGGTCTCCGGCAACGGTGACGGAAGTATGATCGTGTGGAGCACTGGAAGTGGAGAGCTGGTCGCCAACATGGTTTCAGTCCCGAGCCGTGACGACTGGCTGGTTGCTACTCCGGGCGGACTATTTGACGGATCACATGCGGCGTGGAAATTTTTGCTGTGGAGATTTGCGCAAAGTACATTTAAGGTTGCACCTGTTGAGTCTTTCTTCAACGAATTCTATTACCCCGGTCTGCTTGCCGATATTTTCGCGGGGAAGAACCCTCAGGCGAAGGCGGACATACTAAAAAAGGATAGACGCCAGCCACATATAAGTCTGGTGACTGTGGAACCGTATGCCCCCGCTGATAAGGTCGCCCGACGCACAGTGCGTTTGAAGGTCGAGGTTGTTGAAGCCGGCCCTGGGGATGAATATGCGAAAGGAAGCGGCGCTCGCGACCTGCGCCTGTTTCGGAACGGCTTGCTTGTACAGACCTGGCAAGGCGACGTGTTGGGAGGTCGTTCGAAGGAAACTATTGAAACGGACGTGGCGATCGTCGCCGGTGAGAACAAGTTCACCGCCTACGCGTTTAATCAGGACAACGTCAAGTCGACAGATTCACAGATCTCGGTAACCGGAGCGGATAGTCTGCGACGAACAGGCACGGCGTATGTGCTCGTGGCGGGAGTCGGTAATTATGCCAACCCGCAGTACAATCTCAATTACAGCGTCGCTGATGCCATTGCGATTGGTGATCAGTTAAAAAACCAGCAGGAAGTCCTGGGTCGGTATCGCCCCATTGAAGTCATTCCACTGCTAAATGAGGATGCTACGAAGGCGAATATCCTGCTTGCCTTAAGACTCCTGGCAGGCACGGCCCCCGGCCCTCTGCCGAAAGATTCTCCGGCTGCTCTTGCGAAGATTAGGCCGGCGCAACCGGAAGATGCG
>CAZVHN010000329.1:0-7237 GCA_964626895.1 uncultured Chloracidobacterium sp.
CCAACGATCTCGTCACCAACCGAGTCCTCACTCAGATCCGCCTGGCCCGCCAGCTCGTTCCCTTCAGTGTCTACCTCAGAGGAAGAGGCAGCGGCTTCCGGATCGCCGGCGCCATTGGAACCAGGACTGCCCAACTCCGCCTCCGCCGCTTCCACGTGCGCCTCAGGCGCTGATCCCGGGTCCGCGCTGGTGAGGTGGTCCAGAATTTTCTCCGCCAACTCCTGTGCTTCCTCCTGGGTCGCAACTTCTTCGAGCACCGGGTTCTCCAGAAGCTGCTGCTGAATCAAATCGGTGAGTTCGAGCGTGGTCATCTGCAACATCTCGATGCGCTGCCGCAACTGCGGTGTCAGCACGAGACGTTGAGAGAGGCTGGTAGTGAGCTTAAGGGACATTCCTTAGAAAAGGGGCGATTGCAATATTGTCTTTGTCTTTGCGCCTGAACGCGCTGGGGGATTATAACCGATTATCTGGCGGTTTGCGCGTCAGTTTCACATTCGGAATTTTTCGCCGAGGTAAAGTTTTCGAACCTCAACGTCTTCTGTCAAATCTCTCGGCGCGCCCGAGCGGAATATGCGACCTTCGGCCATTATGTAGGCACGATCCGTCACGCCCAGCGTTTCCCGGACATTGTGATCGGTAACCAGAATCCCAATGCCCCGTTTGCGTAGATACAGTATGACATTCTGAATGTCATCCACAGCCTTGGGATCGATTCCAGCAAAGGGCTCATCGAGGAGAATGTATTGCGGGTCGGTGGCAAGCGCCCGCGCGATTTCCGTTCTTCTTCTCTCACCGCCTGACAACGCATCACCACGCGTGTTGCGCACATGGGCGACACCAAACTCTTCCAACAGCTCTTCCAGTCTTGTAAGACGCTCGCGCCGGCGCATTCCCATTGTTTCGAGTACCGCTAGGATATTCTGAGCGGCCGTCATCTTCCGGAAAATTGAGGGCTCCTGGGGAAGATAGCCGAGACCCAACCGCGCCCGAAGATACATTGGCAGCCCGGTGACATCACGTTCGCCCAATCGTACCGTGCCACGGTTGGGTTGCTCGAGGCCTACAATCATGTAGAAGGTCGTAGTTTTCCCCGCGCCATTTGCACCCAACAGTCCAACAACTTCGCCCTTCTCCACATGAAGACTGACGTTATCGACCACGCGCCGTTTCCCATAAGTCTTTTCCAGATGAAACGTTCCCAAAGCGGAAGCAGAAGGCGTCTCGGGCGGCAGCCGCGGGGTCGCGCCGGCTCCCGCAACAGCAGACGTTTCCATGTCCTTTACCGCGATTTCCACGTCTTCTGTCTGAGTGGCCATTTTGTTTGCCGGCTTCTTGCTGCCTGTTACTGCTTTCTGGTTACCTTGTGGGTTGAACGCACGCGTCCCGGCGACTGTGGACCTCTGACATCGTCCGCGATGACTCTACCTTCCCTCACATAGACGGTCAAACGACCGCCTTCGGTACTACCCTTCTCCGAGTCTTCGACTCTCGCTGGGTTCCCTTTCAGCACGGCGACTTCGTCGGTCGTCGTATACTGCATCCAGTCGCCTATGCCCTTTCTGTTCGGTTGTGTTAGCACGACGTTGCTTTGGGCGATAGTCTTTTCCACTTCGCTCGTTTCTCTGGAGAGATACACGTCGGCGACGCCGCTCGTCACGCGATCTGTTGCGGTACGGATATCGACGTTGGTCTCGTAGTGCAGCAGCCGGTTGGCTTCCGAATAGAACATTGACTCGGCTGAAGCAAACACGGGCACAGTGCTACTCGCGCCTTCAACTCGGCGCCGGGCGTTATAGACTGCACTCTGCACGCGACCAGTCGCCTCCATTTTCTTGTCGTTGACATATATCGTCAGTTTGTCAGCCCGTACAAAATTATCATCCTGCCAGGCGCGAGCGTTGCCGGTATAGATCGCGACGCCAACCTGGTGGTGAAATTCGCCACGATCGCTGACGACATACACAGGACTCTTAACTTTGGAGAAGGGAGTGGCGCCGTTGGTTTGTTCCTGGCTGTAGTAGGTTGTGGCTGTCTTTCCGCGGCTGTACGAAACCTCATCACGGAGGTTGGAGTCGAGTTCGATGGCTTTCGTGCGCGCGCGAGAATCCCAAACTGTTGGCTCGCCACCACGCATGCGTACGACTTCATCGGAAGCCACGTAAGAGATGCTAGCGGCAACTCCATTGCGATCATTCTCGTTAAACTTTGCGTTTCCCACCGCATCCAAACGGTCAACATCCTGCGTTTCCTTCACAAAGACGGCGGTGATTGTCTGCGAAGTAAGTGTGCGCGTTCCTTTTTTCTCGCTAGGCTGCGTCGGCTCGATTACCGCCTTTGCGCCCCCTGTTGCCGTAAAGGTCCGCACCAGGTTTCCGATTTCGAAGAAGTCGCAATCGAAACGAGGGGCCGTGAGTGTTTTGCGGTCTGAGTTGGCAGACTTGACTGCGGGATCCACGAACAACTCGGCATTGCCGAGCGCCTCGGCTTTCTCCAGGTCGCGGCCAGTAACGCGCCAGAAGAGCTTAACGGAATCCGCGCTTAGCCGTTTATTTGCCGCGCGAGGGTCGTTTGCTTTCGATTTAGGGGCCGAGAGATTGATCACCGATCGGCCCTCGGTGCGCATCTGTCGCAGCAAGCTGCGTTCGCCCTGGGCCTGGAAAGTAACTTCAATCATATTGGCCGCGGTCGCTTGCATCTCGGCATCGGCATCAAGACTCTTGGCTCGCGCGTCCCTCAATGCCAGTGCGCGTTCCAACCGCTGGTCTTTGTCGAGAAAGAAATCCATGTCGACAGAATTCACGTCCGCCGCACGTCCCTCTTCCATCGATCGCAGATATGAGTTGCCACGTAACTCAACTTTCTGGAGGCGCTTCTGCTCATTCAACGTGGCAAAAAGATTATCGCCGCTCATGACGTCGCGATCCTGCTCGGCGGTTACGCCTCCGGAAAAGGACAGCTTCATCGAGGCCTGCTCAAAGGTGGCATGAGCCGAACGAATGGTCACCGGTCGCGAGCGCGACGAACCAGGCTTGGCTTGAGGGTCTTTCAACGCCTCCGGCGCCACAGTGATCTCAACTTCCTTTTTCAGTTCAAGCTTCTTGTTCTTAGCCTCGACGACGGCGCCTGTTGATCGCCCTGAAACATTCTCGCGTATGAAGGTCATGGGCACATCAGTGTGCGCGATTTCAGTGGCCTGGTTGTACGAAAGCGACTCGGTGTTTACCTTCAGCGCATCTTTGGTCTCAATCTTCACGTTGCCCAGAAAAGTGATCACTGAATTCTTCTGATCGTAGATAGCCCTGGTAGCGGAAATCTGATCGGGTTTATCACCCTCGGGGGGATAGACTGCCAGGTTCACTGCTTCAAGTTCATGGTGGCCATCCGAGTAAGTAATGTCACGCGAAGCCTTGAGCAGTAGGTACAATCGATCGCCTTTGGTGACGCGTTGTTCATAGCCTTCAATAATGCCGGTGATCTCTTTCGACAGCTCTGGAGTTTCCGACTTGAGGCGAAAAGGCTTGTTGTTGCGGAGACGGTAGTAGGAAATGGCGATGAATGCGATCCCCACCGTGAGTATGAAAATCGCCACGCTGCGCGCAATCAGAGGAAACCGCGCCCGCAGCCCAATCGCAAAAGCTCTCTTTCGTGTTATCTCCTGCACTCTATCGCTCAATTGCAAAGGCACGGCATGCCGTGCCCTTGCTTGTCCCGTGTGAAGTCATAGCCGATTGCCGATTGGAAGAAGCTCCCCGGAGTCTCAACCTCTGTACCACTCCGGAGGCCAAAGACCAACTACGAAAGACCCGTTCTAAAATCGGCAATCGGCAATGACATTAACTAAGTGCAGGCCGCATTCCTTGCACAGATAGTTGCAAGAATGTGTCACCGCCCCACCTGTTTGCCTCTATCGTATATGCCATTGTGATGCCGTTGGTCACCTCAACCCTTTGTTCTGTTTCCGCGCCATTCCACCAAATTGTTTCCAGTGGGCGCCCCGCGGGCCCGTTAACGTGCATTTTCAGATGCTTCTCTCCAATTAGACGCGGTTCGGACATGATTCGCAAGTTATGAGCCAGAAATACGGGACGAGGGTTGCCGGCCCCGAATGGCTCAAGCTGCTGCAGCTCTCGGACGAGCTCAAATGTGACGTCTTCGGCTGACAGCTCAGCGTCAATATGCAAGCAGGGTTGCAGGTCCTCTTCCGTTAAACAGGCCGCGGCATGTTCGTTCAGCCGTCGTCGTAACTCTGAAATTCGATCCTGCCGGATGGTGAGACCTGCAGCATGGGAATGCCCGCCAAACTTCTCAAACAGATCGGCGCATGAGGTCAACCCGTTCAGCAAATGATAAGGCTCGATGCTACGCGCCGAACCGTGGGCGATATCACCCTCGACAGACAGGACCACACACGGTCGATTGACTCTTTCCGCAATCTTTGAAGCGGCGATGCCGATGACTCCGCGGTGCCAGCCGTCGCCGGCAATGACTGCGACGTGAGACTGGGTGGTCCCGGGCGTGGGGCTTTCCAGTTCGGCAATTGCCAACTCAATGATCCGTTGCTGCACTTCTTTCCGCTCCTGGTTGCGAGCATCGAGGTGCTCCGCCAGGCGGCGGGCCTCTTCCCTGTCACGAGTGTCAAAGAGTTCAACCACGGCGCGTGCGGCATCCATCCTGCCGGCGGCATTAATACGTGGGCCTATGCGAAATCCGAGATCGTAGGCCGTCATACCCTTGCCGTCGCCACAACCGGCAACCTCCATCAGCGCTTGTAGACCGGGATTGTTCGTCCGGTAGAGGTCCTTCAGCCCCAGCGATACAATGGTCCGGTTCTCGCCCGCCAGTTTCGCCACGTCGGCAACCGTCCCGATCGCCACAATTTTTAGAAACGCACTCACCTGCGATTCACGCTGATATTCTCGAAACAACGCGTGCACCAGTTTGAATGCGACACCCACACCCGCAAGGCTCTTATCTGGATACAGGCAGCCACGCTGGTTAGGATTGAGGACCGCGTAGGCCGGTGGAACGCCCTTTCCTTCATCAGGCAGATGGTGATCCGTGATGATCACATCGAGTCCGTGGTCCTGTGCCCAATGAAGAGGTGCGTGCGCGCGGATGCCGCAGTCTACGCTGATGACTAATTTGTAGCCTTCGGCGAAGGCCTGCTCCAGCGCCGGCTGCTGGATGCCGTAGCCCTCGGTAAAGCGATGCGGGATGTGAAAACCAACTCGGGCTCCCAGGAGTTTCAAGGCGCGCAGCAGCACCGCAGTGCCGGTGGTGCCGTCTACATCGTAATCACCGTAGATAAGAATTTGTTCCTGCTGGTCGATCGCTCGTTGCAAACGTGCCACAGCTTCTGTCATCCCGAGCATCAGGTAAGGGTCGTGAAGCTGATCGTAGGAGGGTTGGAGGAAGGCCCGCGCCGAACGCTCATCACCACATCCGCGTGAAATGAGGAGTGAGGCTACAATTGGAGAGATGTTTAAAACGCGGGCGAGCGAGGCGGCACGATTTGTATCTTGCCCGCGGAGGATCCAGCGTTTGGCAGTCATCAATCGGCCATCTGTCTCTCATTCGTTTTCAGTTTATTCGGCAAACCAACCATCTGTGTCGAGTAGCTTAACACCGATCCGCCGACTGTTGTCCATTTCGT
The DNA here is from genome assembly GCA_964626895.1 of uncultured Chloracidobacterium sp. Taxonomy (GTDB): domain Bacteria; phylum Acidobacteriota; class Blastocatellia; order Pyrinomonadales; family Pyrinomonadaceae; genus PSRF01. Next base: position 5,654 of record CAZVHN010000329.1, read on the forward strand.
CCGTCCAAACTCCATTAACCTGCGCCTCGAGCTTTCGCCCAAATGGAGGCGTTAGGGTGACAACAGATCCGACGGCGACTTCTTCGTCGAGAATAATTGTGGCTCCGGCACGACTAATCTTAATGGCTTGCGCCTTTACGTGGAAACTCTCGCCGGCCGCCGTGCTTCCTTCAACTTCGAGAGCAAATTCGACAGGAACCCGGGGACTGCGGGGCCGCTGAGACGGACTCGTCCCCCCTCGGAGGTCTTTCGCATTCATTCAAACTCACCGCCCTTTTTTTGAACAATTGATTATGCCAGCCGGAGAACCGGCCAGGCAGAGGAGCCGAGGCTAGTGTAACCGAATCTCGCAGGTGATGGTTAGTTTTTTCATTCTGAAGTCGGCTATGGCAGTAGCCCGACTGTTAAGGAAGGCTTTGATCTGCGCACTTGAGCCCTCCTCATCAAGCAGGCTACTCCCCCAAAGTTGATTTCCAGTTTGAGTTATAAGGTGTCGAATTAGGAGACGACCCATTCTGGACCAGGGATGGAAGGATTCCAGAAATCAGAGAACCGAACTCGCAGGCACTGGGAGATACTCAACTCACGCCGGAAGTAATGTAGCCACCAGCGAGCGCCAGCAGGATAAACCCGCCCACAATCAGGCGATATCCGATGAAGATGCCGGTGGAATGCGTGCGCAGAAACCGGAGCAGGAACCAGATCGACGCATAACCCACCAAACCCGACACTACGGTAGCGACAGCCAGCGATCCATAGGTTCCCGGTGGCAGTTTGACCAGTGCTTCTTTGAGTTCCAGAAGCCCGCTGGCAGCGATGGCCGGGATAGACAGCAGAAATGAGAACCTTGCGGCTGTCTCGCGCGTTTGGCCCGCGAACAAACCGCCCATCATCGTCGATCCCGATCTGCTTGACCCCGGAATGAGCGCCAACACCTGTGCTAAGCCAACCGCGAGCGCATCCCGAATTGTAAGATCCTCCATCGACCGATTTCGTTTGCCAACTAACTCGGCGATGCCTAACAGGATTGCGACGACAATCATCATCGTCGCAATCACCCAAAGGTTCTTCGTGAAAGTACCCTCGATTTGTTTCTTGAAGACCAGACCCACAATGCCCACCGGAATTGAGCCAATTATTACCAGCCAGCCCAGCCAGGCATCTTGTGACAGTTTGGAGGTCGGGCGTTTTGAATCGATTGCCCGATCATCAGCAAGGTTTCGCCTCTTCGGGCCGCGCACGAGGGCCAGATGATCGACAACGAATGCGCGTGAGATGTTGACGATGTCGCGGGCGAAATAGACAAGTACGGCCAACAGCGTTCCCAACTGAATCACCGCAATCGTGGCTGTCGTTTGCTCGGCTTTGAGCGTTTCCTCGATACTTTCGTAAAGCCCGACGGCGCGCGCCGCAAACACCAAATGGGCAGTGGAGCTGATAGGAATGAATTCGGTCAAACCCTGGACAATGCCAAGGACGATAGCTTGAAAAAAAGTCATGAGATTTTAGATTTGTGATTATTTGTGATTTTGGATTTTAGACTGTTGATTTGCGACTTACGCCGACGTCTAGGGGTGTTAAGTA
>CAZVHN010000330.1:0-2176 GCA_964626895.1 uncultured Chloracidobacterium sp.
ACCGCCACAAACTCATCGCCTGCGTATCTGGCGAGAAAGTCGTATTCGCGAAGCTGGGAGTGGATTACGCGGGCCATCTCGCGCAGCATCTTGTCGCCAACCTTGTGGCCAAAAGTGTCGTTAACGATCTTGAAATCATCAAGATCCAGCATCACAACCTGAAAAGACCGCCCCGTGCGACGGGCCCTTGACACTTCTTCTTCAAGGCGAAGAGCCAGATAGCGCGCATTCGGCAAGCCGGTGAGCACGTCCGTGAGCGCATTCGACTCCGCCTCGGCATGGTTCATAGAATTAGCGAGGGCGTCTGAAGCGAGCTTCGTCACCGTCTCGAGCAGCCGCATGTGGTCGTCGGTATACTGGTCCAACTCAGACGAATAAACCGACAGCGCGCCCAACAACAATTCGTCCTTGACCAGCGGCAACGAGGCCATCGATCGATACTTAATGCCGCGTTCTGGGTCCCGTCCACCGAAGTCCAGGCTCGGTTGAAGCTGGTTGACCGCACTGCGATTGGCCATCGCAAAACCAGTCACGCCTTCGCCTGGCGCGATGCACTTGGACTTCAACAGCGTGGCATTCTTACCGGCCACGTGCGCCGCAGTTGCATAACCTTGCCGCTCGTCATAAAGGTAGACAACACAAGTATCAAACGAGACCACGTGCCCTACCTTGTCCACCAAAATTGTCAGTGTGTCGTCAATGTCCAGAGATGAACCGAACGTGCGGGCAATCTCATATAGCGCGTAGACCTCTCGATGCGCATTTTTGATCTGGTCATAAGCCATGTAACAGCCGCGCTCTCTGGTTTGGGCCATATCAATCTCGACCAACTTTAATGGCTCCATTACGTTGGTCGCGGGCTGCTGCTGCGGCAGTCCGTGAGCTGCAATCTCGGCTTCGAAGTCCGGCAGGTGTCTAAGGAAGAGTTCGATAATTTTGGGATCGAAGTGCGTTCCCGACCCGCGTTGTAACAAGGCAATCGCCTCGTCACGCGTCATGCCGCGCCTGAACGGACGGTCTTCTCTGACGGAATCGAAGCAGTCTACGACGGCAATTATCCGCGCCGTGATCGGGATCTGTTCACCCTTCAACTTGTCAGGGTAGCCGAGCCCGTTCCACTGCTCGTGATGATGACGCACAATCGGAATGACTGGATATGGGAACTCAACTCGGGCAAGCAAGAGCGCACCCACAGTCGTATGAATCTTCATTCGTTCAAACTCGGCGGATGACAGCCTGCCGGGTTTGTTTAGAATGTGAGGCGGGACGGCCAGGTTACCCACATCATGAAGCAGCGCTCCCGCTTTTAAAGCTGCGATTTCAGCTTCTGAGAGTCGCAGCACCGTGCCCAGCCCTGCAGCGTAGATCTGAACGCGGCGCACATGGCCGTGGGTCGTCTGGTCCTTCGCGTCTATCGCTGTGGCCAGTGCTTCGGCGGTCGCCAGGTGTAGCCGACCAAGCGCTTCGGCCTCGCGGGTTTTCACTTCCAGACGTGCAAACGCGGTGCGGTAGATCAAGTAGATAGCGGCCGCCAACCCTGCACACAAAAGTACATAGGTCGCGTCGTTTTTGGATACTGCGCCATAAATCACCGCAGCGGCTATGTTGGTGAGCTCCATCTAAATCCTGCAACTAACTGTCCATCTAAACCTGAAACTAACCGAAGGCGTCACGGCGATTGCTGCATGTACCGCTCAAGCAGAGGCGCTCAATAGGCGGCCGATATCACAAACGGTCTTCTCAAATTCATCAGCCGGAAGCGACGTGGAGCAACTCACAATCGCCTCCGGCTATTGAAGGGCAAGGGGCGAACTCAGTTAGCTCGCCGTGCTGGGTGAGATTCTTTTAATACCGTCTGGAGCAATTCGTCCTTTTTCATTTTCAAAATTTGCGGCTCGGACTCCGTGCGGAGAGTCCGTGAAGCCCGAAGAGCCTCTTAGCCGCAAACATCTCTTTCTCAATTGGCGTGCCGCTCGAGTAAACCGCCTGAGTTCCGCTGAAAGCTCAAGAATCCACCGGTTTGGTGGGCAGGGAAGGTCGGCAAGCAGGAGAGACTAAACAATCGAGAGCACTATGACAGGTCAGATTGGAAGGTTCAGTCAAGCTGCATAATCGTTGGGTAGTGGGTCAGTTTGAAGGAGTGGCACGGGCGTCCCGCCCGTGAATCACGCGCAAG
>CAZVHN010000331.1:0-2433 GCA_964626895.1 uncultured Chloracidobacterium sp.
TTCTCTGCGATATTCTGAAACGACATGGCGCGATCCAGCGACGTGCCCATGCCGTATTGATTGTTTTCGCAGATGTAAATGCAGGGAAGCTTCCAGAGCTGGGCCATGTTTAGCGACTCGTGAAAAGCGCCCTGGTTGACCGCTGCCTCTCCAAAAAAGCAAAGCGTCACCTGGTCCGTGCCTTTGTATTTCGAAGCGAAGGCCACACCAGTAGCAAGCGGGATCTGGCCGCCGACTATCCCATGCCCGCCCAGGAAGTTTACGTTGCGGTCGAACATGTGCATCGAGCCGCCCTTGCCGCCGGAGCAGCCGCCGGCCTTCCCAAACAACTCGGCCATCACTGCATCAGGAGATATCCCTTTGGCAATCGCATGGCCGTGCTCGCGATAACTGGTTAAGACATAATCATCAGTGCGGATTGCGGAAATGGCGCCGATGGCGACAGCTTCCTGACCGATGTAGAGATGGCAGAAGCCGCCAATTTTACCCATGCTGTAGGCCTCGGCGGCTTTTTCTTCGAAGCGCCGAACCAAAAGCATCTGGCGATAAAGCTCGATTAGGGTCTTCTCGTCAATATCGTCGACACGGTGCTTCTGCTCTTGCTTGACGGTTTTGAGTTGTTGAGCGACCGCTTTGGGTGGATCCTGATCGATCACGCCGGTTCTGCTCTTCTCTCCAGGTCCTGTATTCATTTCTGACGCTATGGTTTGTTTGCTCATTTGCTCGATGTTCTGGCCAACGATCCGATTCTTATCGCTTAAGGGCCGCGTGAAACCAAGCCCGAGGAGATTCTCTGCTGTTGCGATTTATGGTGGCTGATTATACGCGAGATTTGTGAGAACTTGCAAAACTGGATCCGGCAGCCACAAAAAAGCGCACACTGCATGGTGCAGCGGGCGCCGTGGGAAAAGTATGGACCAGGCTTACCTGGAAACTTCGATCGCGCTGGCTGGTGCTTCAGCGAGAGTCAGCAATGTCCTGCGGCCATGTTTATCGCGCTGCATCTTGCGGGCTGCCGCGGTGAGAAGTTCCTCGCTTGTTTCACCGTCCTGCGGAAAGCATCCCACCCCCAGGCTTACTCGGATTTCTACCGTCTTGCCGGTGCGCACTGCAAACTTCTGGGCCTCAACTGCACTTCTAATTCGTTCACCCACGGACGCGGCCATCTGCGTGGATGCCATGGGCATGATCGCCACGAACTCGTCGCCTGCGTAGCGAGTCAAGATGTCCATTTGCCGGAGTTCGCGACGAATCACGCCGGCGACGCTGGCCAGCACCCGATCACCAATTGCGTGGCCATACTCATCATTGATCCGTTTGAAATTGTCGATGTCCATGCTGATGAGCGCAAGCTCTTCGCGATTCATGCGCTGCCCTTCGGCAATGCGCTGCTCGAGCATCATGTAAAACGCGCGCGCGTTGGGAAGCTCTGTGAGCGGATCGACAAGTGCGCTTTCCTTGGTTTTCTCAAACGTCAGGGCGTTACTAAGCGCGCTCGATGCATGCTGGCAAACTGACTCCAGCAGGCGAACATGCTCGGTGGTGTATGACGTGAGCTTCTTGGACAAGAGGGTTATGGCGCCGAACGCGCCGTCTTCGCGAAGTAGCGGAGAAACGAGCACACCCTGGTACTGTTTCGAGACATCCTCTGCCATTCCCACCAGATCTAGTTCGGGCGAAGCATTACACATGGATCGCCCATTGGCGATGACCCATCCGGTTATGCCGTCGCCCACGTTTATGCGCCGCCGGGCGAACAGCTCGGCGTGTTGGCCATCAACGTGAGCAGCTACTGCCTTGCCCGACTTATCATCGACCACAAAAATGATGCCGGTATCAAAAGGAACTATCGCGCGCAGTTTATTTGTTACCAGAGTCACAGTGTCATTAATACTCAACGAGGAACCTATCGTCTGGGCTATCTCGTGAAGCGCAAACACCTCTCGTTGTGCCTGTGTGATGGATCTGAATCCCGACGTATCGTAAGGGCTTCCGAGCACGTCCGACGCCAGACCGGCATCAGGCTTGGTACTTGTAACATAATCATCCTCCGGCGCTTCGCAGTTGACCTGTTCTCGAATGTCCTGAGTGTCAATCAGCGCGTCAAACCCCAAAACGTGTGCGACGAATTTACTCACGACGCGAGGATCGAAGGCGGTACCAGCCATGCTCTCCAGCATTGCTAGAGAGTCTTCGCGCTTCATCCCTTTGCGGTAAGGTCTATCGCAGCGTGTAGCATCGTAGAAATCGACAACGGAGATGATCCGGGCCACCAACGGAATAGCCTCGCCTCTTAGCCCTTTTGGATAGCCGGAACCATCCCACTTTTCGTGATGGTAACGAACGATGTCCTCTACGGGATAAGGGAAGTTAACTCGGCGGAGAATGTCGCCCCCGACTACTGGGTGGATCTTCATTTTGGCGAATTCCGCC
>CAZVHN010000332.1:0-4177 GCA_964626895.1 uncultured Chloracidobacterium sp.
GTTGTTGCGCTTCGAGTGCGGCCGACTAGATGAGTTCTGCTTAGATGAGTTCCTGCAATGACAAATGAGAAATGTCAAATGACATATGGAAAATGGTTACTCCATTGCAAAACACTTCGGCAACCGCCCCACAAACTGACCGCCGCGGCCGGCTTCTAAAAGTCCTTGGCGTTGGCTTTGGTCTGGCTGTAATTATCGGCAACACCATCGGCGCCGGAATTTTCCGCACTCCCGGCGATATTGCCGAACTGCTTCCTAATGCCTGGATGTTTCTCGGCGTTTGGATCGTGGGCGGTTTGTACGCACTCCTGGGATCCATTTCGATTGCTGAACTGGGAGCGATGATCCCGCGTTCCGGTGGTCAGTACGTTTTCGCTCGCTATGCACTGGGCGAATATGCCGGGTTCATTGTGGGCTGGAGCGACTGGATCTCAAGCTGCGGCAGCACTGCGGCAGTTGCTATCGTAGTGGGTGAGTTCGCGGGCGCATTATTTCCCGCTCTCGCTGGAAAGAGCGCCTGGATTGCTACCTCGATCGCGATCTGTTTTGCGCTCTTACAATGGCGCGGGATTATTTGGGGCAGCAACGTTCAGAATGTTACGAGTTTGCTGAAGGCCCTGGCCTTCATGGCTCTCATAATCGCTGCGTTCCTGCTGGGCGGTCAGGGCGCAGTCTCTGAGCCTGCTAAAGCGATGCCCGCGGGACTCCCGCTACTCGCCGCCTTTGTGTTGGCGTTGCAATCAGTGATCTATACCTACGACGGCTGGGCCGGAGTGGTCTATTTCTCCGAGGAAGTTGAACGTCCTGGTCGCGATATTCCTCGGGCGCTGTTCGGCGGCGTTATTTCCGTCATCGCAATTTATCTTCTGGTCAATCTGGCCCTGCTCTACGTACTGCCTATATCCAAGATTGCCGGACAAGACTTTGCCGCAGGGGCGGCCGCTCAGGTGATCTTCGGTGCATACGGCGACACCGTTTTCAGATCGTTGACGATCGTGTCCATGCTCAGCGCGATTAACGCTTTACACCTGATGGCCACGCGCGTGCTGTATGCGATGAGTCGAGATGGTCTCTTTGTACGCAAGGCAGCGCACGTCAACGAAGGTGGGACTCCCACGGTGTCCTTGTTCGTGAGTACAACCGTGGCCGTGCTCTTCATCGTCTTCGGCCAGACGTTCGAAAAAGTCATCACGGTGCTGGCGTTTTTCTTTGTCGCCAACTACACCCTGTCCTTTATTTCAGTTTTTGTGTTGCGACGGCGGGAGCCGGAGAAGGAGCGTCCTTATCGTGCCTGGGGCTATCCCTGGACCACCGCGCTGGCTCTGCTGGGATCGATCTTGTTTCTGGTTGGCGCTGTCGCGAGCGACACGCGCAACAGCGTATATGCTCTGGTCCTTCTGGCGGCGAGTTATCCCGTGTTTCGAGTGGTTAAGCTGCTGCGTGGCCCTCATTCCAACCAGGTGTAGCAACGGGACGACCACGAAATCACACTTTGAGATCTCAGATAATCTCAGATCTCAAAGTGTTGGTTCGGGTGGTTTCGTGGATCGTGTCTGTCGCCCGAAAGCAGGCACGAACAACGGACTTGTCTTACAGCTGACAAATGGAAAATAGAACAATCAGCTCCCTGCGCTTTCAGAACTCAACTCTAACGATCACTCAATCGGCATTTTCAGTTCGCCAGTTGTGAGGTCCGGGCGCGCGCGGGCCATCTCTTCCGGGGTAGTGTTTATGTGCGGATGATCCATGTCTTCAGAATTGAGCGCAGCGGAGGCCCCGACCTCAGGTTCAGTTGCGGGGGTGGTTTCGAGAATATCTGCCAGGCCCCCGCTGCCTCGGTGTTCCAACCAGTGCCGGTAACTCACCGTAAGTATCGCAACCACTGGAATGGCGAGGAAGATTCCCGCAATCCCGGCCAGTTCGGCTCCAGAAAGAATCGCAATAATCACAGCCAGGGGATGAAGGTGTATACCCTGACCAATTAGTTTGGGGTAGATGACGTAGTCCTGCACCAGGCGCAGCACGCCAAGAAATAGAATAACAATCAGCGCCGAGAAGGGACCGGCATGGAGCGTGGCCACAAAAGCGGCGAGCACAGCAATCAGTAGTGGGCCAACCAGTGGAACGAATTCGAAAACACCGGCTATGAAACCCAGCACTAAGGGGCTGGGCATACCCAGTAGTGCGAAGCCCATCGAACAAACAATTCCAATAAACAGACAAGCGGTCAATTGGGCTCGGACATAGGCTGCGAGGGTGCTGCTAATGTCTTGAAAAAACTCGTCGCCGCGCCAGCGCCAACGTCCGCGGGGGAGCATCTGTAGTGCGGAGCGGCGAAACTCCTCCGCGTCTTTCAAGAAAAAGAAACTCAGAACCGGAATCAGGACTAACCAGGGTATGTAGGCGAGCCAACCGAGCATGTGTTCGACTACCAGACCGAACGTTTCCCGGACGCGTTCAACTACCCTCGGCACCTCGCTGTTTATCGCGTTCATCACCGATGGGGGCAGTCGCATCCGCAGGTTGTCATTCAGTCGCTGCGTACTGGCCCCAAAGTCTCTCCAGTAACCGCGAGCCTGCTGAGCAAACTCCGGAAACTGGTTGCCCAGACGCGGCACGAGCAGGTAGATGGCTATAACTATGGCTCCGATGAGAATTACGTATGCGAGGGAAATAGCCATCACGCGCGGCATCGTGCGCGGTCGCCCGGAAATCTTGATGGGGCGCCGCAGAAAATCCACCAGGGGCGAGACGAGATAGGCGAAAAAGACCGAGAGGATGAGGAGCAGAATCAGGCCCGTTAGCTTGACTAGTATCCAAAGCGTAATTGCCACCATGAGCACAATGAGGATCACGCGCAGGATTACGCGCGTCTGCGGCCAGGCCGCCTCAACTGCCGCTTTCGCCGCGGTTCGGGCTACCTCTTTGGATTCCTCTTTGCTGCTCACTATTTTCGACCGGTGGTCAATGTAGTCTCTTGATGATGCCGCGTACGGCGCGGTTTTCGGAAGGACTCATGTCTCGAAATTCGACGCCAAAGGTGTCCGCCGTGCCATGATGGACCACTTCACCGCGCAGAGATAAAGCGTCTTCTCGATCCATCAGTAATAGCCCGAGCCGATCGCCAACTCTGACCTGGGGACAGGCAGGAAGGTTGCGCACCCGAAGCCCGCCCAGGCTGATATCTCCCGGCTCGCCAAGTCCCATTGATTCTCCCAAGCTTTCATCTTCAACGGCGAGTGTCAGACGCGAACTAACGTAATAACGGGGGGATTTGCGCCGGTCATGATCCGGCAAACTAGTCGGGGGGATTTTCACGAATGGGCCTCATCAGTTGGTTAGGTCGTCATCATCCTCACTCTCTTCTTCCTCATCGCTCTCGGTTGCCACTGGAGCGGTGACGCGGGGCGCGGCAGGCTCCCAGATCAAGCCCCTCCATTCGTCAGTCTCGCCCAGTAGCTGAAGCGCGGCCAGCGGATGTGCGGCGTTGCGTTCGATGCGCAGTACCTCGGCAACGACCTGAAGCTTTTTACCGTCTTCACTTTGCACCTCAAGCCGCACCCGGCTGCCTACGTCCGGAAGCCTTCGCGGCAGGTGCACCAGTGTCCCTTCGGGACCGACATTCTCTGTGGTTCCCTCTGACAGAATGTGAGCCCCATCAGGCTCGTCCCATTCCGCGCGCACTTCAAAAGTCACCAGATAACGTGGTCCTGAGCGGCCTTCGGCTTCCGTTTGGCGAGGCATCACTTCAACTCCTTATCGCGCAAGAGCGATCTTGTCTGCTACCGCAGAGTTTATAACGACTTCGCAAAAACCGGCAGGACTTCCCGACATTTTCCATAGGTGATTTGACATTATCATCACTCTGTCCCGATTGATGCAGGTCAGTACCACCTCGCGGTAGCGGGTGGGTCATGCACTCAAGCCGCGGTCTCATGAGGTCAGTACCACCACGCGGTAGCGGGTGGGTCATGGCTACTCATCACTTAAGCCGAGTGGAGTCGCTACTCAGGACCCAAGAGGGTAAGGGAGAGGCCCAAGGGCCACTCCCTCCCCGTGGTCGCAATGGGGTTGATTCCCCATATTTACCGGCGTGACTCTTTCAGTCACCGGGCGACCCCCGAACGATTGCCTCCGAGGAGGAGTCATGACTCATGCTTTGGCAGCCGCAGCAAGA
>CAZVHN010000333.1:0-4217 GCA_964626895.1 uncultured Chloracidobacterium sp.
AATATTGGCGCACTGGCCTTGAGCAGATTCTCTTTCGGCGCAAAAAACTCGTCATTGGCGCGGAGCACTGCACCCCCCAATCTCTCTGTTGCCAGATCTATTAGTTCAGTGAAGTCCATTTCCTCTTCTCATTCATCGGACCATGCTAAAAGGGTGGGTCATGTCCCATTAATTTGCAGGCAAGGAAGGGGGCAAAGCGGAGCGCGCCCCCGCTCAAGCTGCAAAGTCATCCAACTCTGCTACCCACTACAACTTGGTAACTTACCGTCTAGATGCAGTTAATCTCCTGCCCATTCATCCAACCACTCCACAACGCAAATCCTAAGGATGAATGGCTGCGAATCTTGAGCGGGGGCGCGCTCCGCTTTGCCCCCTTCCTGACCTGCAAATTACCCTAAGTGCTTTTGGGTTTTCACACGGCCTCTACTCCCAGTAGCAATCCCCTTGGCTCCGTCGCGAATTCGCCAGCATCATATATCTTCTCACCGCGAAGAAAAGTCTTTTCGACCACGCCCGTCAGCGTTCGCCCCGCGTAGGGCGTTAGTTTGTGGCGATGATGGAGCAGGTCCGGCTCAACGAGGAACTCTTTCTCGGGATTCCAGATCACTATATCTGCGTCGCCGCCGACACCGATGGCGCCTTTGCGTCTTGCCAAACCGACTAACGCCGCCGGCGCCTGGCATAGCCAACGGGCCAGATCTCCGATTGAGTGCCCCCGCCGTTGCGCATCGGTCCAGGTTGCCGGTAGGCGAAGCTGCAAGGAAGAGATGCCACCCCAAGCCTGAAGAAAATCTCCGCTTGCCCGTAGTTTCATATCTGGAGGACACGGGGAATGATCGGAAACCACCATGTCTATCGTTCCCTCACCCAGCGCCTGCCACAGCTGCTCACGGTTTTCTCGCTCGCGAATAGGCGGACAGCATTTGAATTCCGTTGCTCCGTTGCTGATTTCTTCCGCGGCAAAGACGAGATAGTGGGGACAAGTCTCCGCGGTAATGCTCACACCGGCCGCCCGGGCTTCACGCAGCATCGGCAACGCGTCGGCCGAGGAATGATGAACGATGTGTATGCGCGCGCCAAACTCCCGGCCTAATTTGATCATTAACTCTACGGCCTGGTTTTCGGACGCGCGTGGCCGTGATTCGAGAAAAGTCTTATAAGCAGAGGGACAGAAATTCCCGTCTTCCAATGCTTCTCCTGCCGGCGAATGACAAGCAGGAACCCCCGCCCGGTTAATCGGTCCCGGCACTTCGGCATGAACAATCAGGACCGCTCCCAGCCTTACCAACTCGGGCAGGGCCTTGCGTAGATCCAGTTCGGTAACATTCGGAAACTCATCGACACCCGAGTGAATCAAAAAACACTTGAAACCCATCACGCCAGCCTTCATCAAGGGAGCAAGCTCGTGCGTGTTCCCGGGAACGACGCCGCCCCAAAAACCAACGTCGACGTAGCACTGGCCGCGAGCAGCGTCGACCTTCGCTCTAAAACCTTCAACTGTGGTAGTGGGTGGAATACTGTTGAGTGGCATGTCAACCAAAGTGGTTACGCCACCTGCTGCCGCCGCTCTTGTGGCTGTCGCAAAACCTTCCCAGTCGGTCCGTCCTGGCTCGTTTATGTGCACGTGAGTGTCTACCAGTCCGGGCATCACGATCGATGCCTCGCCAGCTTCGACGATCTCGCAGTTTGAAGTCACGTCGTCGTACGAACTGATATTCGTGATGTTGCCGTTATGAATATGAATTGAGGCCGGAGCTATCGAGTCTGGGAGGACAACTCTTTGGCCGCGAATGATGAGTTGCAGAAAGGGCATCGCGCGGCAAGCTCAGGTGAAGGACGGTGGCGGCGGCGGCAGAATCGGACCTTGAACCTCACCCAGACCGAATACTTGTTCGTAGGCTACGGCAATGGCCGCAAAGGTGACCGGAAGTGCCAGGAAGACTCCCACGTAACAGAGCAGCACACCGGCAAATCCTATTATTCCGTTGAGCAGCAGCAACCCCAGCAAGGGCCAGAAATTTGCCAGAGCACCCCTGGCGCTCAGCTTGACGGCGTCAAGGCCTGACATCTTGCGGTCAACAATCAGCGGATAAGAAAACGTGAATATGACCGAAATGAGGATTATCAAGACCATCATAACCAGACCTAACACTAGGAGCACTGCGAAGAAGCCGATGAGACTCGAGGGATCGGGTTCGCCGCCTTGCCGAGGCATGATCAAGAAGAGGCCACCATAAAGTACGATGTAGAAGGGAATAATGATCATCACCATGGGAACGTAGTGTATGAGCGTGGCCACGACACTTTCACCAAAGTAGTCGAAGCCCTTGAAGAGAATGCCAAACTCAACCATCTCACCGCGCCGGCGCCGGAAAAGTGCCAGGTAGATGCCACACATCATCGGTCCAAGCACGATACCGAACGGCACCAGGCCACCCAGGAGAATCGCCACCAGGGCCATCCCCACGAAGAGCCAGTATTGGTCCTTCAGCAGGCTCCAGCCAGTTTTAAGACAGTAAACTGGCTGCACGACGCCGCGTCTAAACGGGGTTGCGGGGGAGATGTTCTGCATTTTTGAATTCCTTCTACTTTGCGGGATTCGCTTGCAAGGAGGCTGGCTTTCGTAACCAACCCGTGGCGTTGATTAGCCACTGTAATTGACCTTTGATTGCTTCCGTATAGATCAAGGCGCCCATCTTATTAGGATGTCCCAACGAAGCGTAGCGACAAGCCAGGTACTTAGCTTCCCGCTGCTCTTTCTGCGCCTTGTCTTCACGCTGTCCCTGCGGGCGTTTGTAGGTCTCTTTACAACTCTTGCTGCGTCCGCTTCTTACCTCATCATTGGGCTTGTAGGCAGCGGTGCCGAACGTCACCACCACAATCGCATGTCGCAAGCCTGAGAGATTTGTAGATCCGAACATGAAATTCCAGAGTAGCGTATCAGGCGCGGAAAAAGCGTGCTCAGGCGAAAACTGAATCTCAGCGAAAAGGTTTCTTTGTTTAGCAGCGCTCTGCCCCAGATCCGAGTTAGCCGCTTCGACTGCCTGGGCGAGACTACGGGTCGAAACCTGGTACCACAGCTCGGAGATCGCCACCAGGTTTGCGCGCATCTGCTTGTCGTTCATCTGCCGGGCTTCAGGGTTTTGCGTAGTAAGTTTTTTGACCAGCAGTCGCGCGAAACTGTTGTCGGCGCTCAGTGGCGAGATAATTCTGTAGTAACTCGGAACCACGACATGTGCATTGGGAAATTCCCGGGTAATGCGCTGCAGCAGCGATTGCATCCGCCCGCCGCACTTCTCTCTGATGCTGGCCTCGAGCAGATCCAACTTGGTTGCAGCGTCCAAAAGATTTCGCACATCCACGTCGTTAATACAGCCATTGACCAGTATGAGATCCACCTGGGCAGGATCGCCGTAATACTTCCTGGCGGCGTCAACCTGCTCGTTGATCGTGGGTGTCAAAAGGTTTACTTCACCATCTTTAGAGGTGAAGATTTCCGATCCGGGAGTGGCCTCGATCGCAGCTCCGGAATGCGCTTCAATTCTTTCCCTCACGTCCCTTCCGGTCTTCTCCTGAAGCCAGTTTTTGAGTCGCCACCAGGCCTTGTCCGGCGTTTTCAAACCCTGACCCCACATTATCGAATCGCCCAGCACCAACATATTCAGCGGAGTTGAGTCGCTCGATTTGCTGCCGGCAGATGCGGGCTGTTGAGCAAAGCATGAGTTGACCGCCGCCAGCGCAAGTATGCCTATCACGATTGCAGCGATGCTTGAGTTGGAAATGACTCTTCGAATCAACACCCAGATCTCACAACGGGGCTTCGAACGCAACAGGGTAGTTTCACGCAAAGACGCAAAGGGGGCAAAGACGCAAAGAAGAACGTGCTAGAACTTTGCGTCTTTGCCCCCTTTGCGTCTTTGCGTGACATTCCTGCTCCGAAAACAAGATTCCGGATTCTTGTTTCACAGACTGTTTTAGAGTTAACACTAGATTCCCGAGCCTGTCCACAGAGACTTGCGGCAACTGTGACAGGCTGATCAGGAAGTTGACCGCAGGCTGGAGAGGAAGTCATCAAGCAGGTTAAGGCTCACTCTAATTCTATAGTTGGCCGTTGAACGAATGTCGTCGATTGGCACTATTTCGCGGGCCAGGGCGGCCTTGCCGAGTCCGGGCAATTGGTCGATCGGCTGGCCGCGCAGGGCGGCTTCTGTTTTGAC
>CAZVHN010000334.1:0-3737 GCA_964626895.1 uncultured Chloracidobacterium sp.
CCAGGCTTGGCCAGTAAACTCATCGAGAGCCAGCCCACGCCATTTCAACCCAGGCTCGCGCGCCGAGTTGGGGTTTTCGATGCGCACCCGCATCACCACCTGGTTGTTTTGTTTTAAATCCCCAATTTCACCCAGCCGGACGCTTTCAGAAAACCCGATGAAGTTAGTTAAACCGCCGCCGCCGCGAGAAATGACTGCGGATCCGGCCCGCGGAGCAACAAAGAACAGCGGTAAGGCCAGGATAAAGATGAGCACCAACATTGAGGCGGCTACAAGCGGCAAACGGCTGGCTTCTATGTCTCGTTTGCCGCGAGTGCCAACAAGTTTCCTGAAAACCCTGGAATCAGCAGGAACAAGGAGCCGGGTCTCAGCAGGTTTAACTCCCCGCTGTGCCTTGCGGATCTCAAACGCTATCACCGTCGACAATGAACAGAGCAGATAGAGAGTCAGCGTTACGAGAAAGACTGGACTAAAGCTCAGACCTGCGGCCAGCAAGAGTTCGAAGAAGGAGATGAGGTAAAGGAAGACCCAATCTCGATCTGACTTAACTTGCAGCAGTTTTATTGCGGAAAGAAAAACGATCAGATGAGCCAGGGCATTAACGCCCAGCCTCCCGGGCGCGTCGCCTATCGTCCTTTGATACTTCCAATCAAGCAGGAATAGGGGAATAGAGAGCAAGACGACCGCCAGCCCGACGCGTTCGGACAATTGCCATTTCGTACCCTCGAGATTCCATGCCACTACCATGACCGCGGCAAAGACTGTCCCCAGCGCGAGACTCAGTCCGCCTGCCAGCATCAACGCCAGCATGGCGACCGCGATCATCGCGTACGAAGAAGCCTTAAAGTACGTTGCAAAACTCATCGCAAACTGTCAGCTTTCTACCCATTGACGCGGTCATTGTGGTTTTACCCGAATTTCAAACAGTCTTGGCCATAACTTACCAGTGACAAAGAGTCGGTCATTGTTTTCGTCATATGCGATGCCATTTAACACCGCCTCATTGTCTTTGGCGTCGCTCAGCGCTCGTAATCCGGTTAGATCAATCCAGCCGATTACTCGCCCGGTCAGCGGATTTATGCGGGCTACACGATCTTTGTGCCAGATGTTGGCATAGATTTCACCGTGAACATATTCGAGCTCGTTTATGCTGGCGATGGGATTAGGTCCGTCTAGGACGGAAATTGTTCTGCTTACTTGAAAGTTGTTCGGGTCAAGGAATCGTATTCGATTGGTGCCATCGCTCATGATCAACGAGCTACCATCGTTTGTGAGTCCCCATCCCTCACTCCGGTAGGAAAACTCACCCAACTTTTCAAAGCTTTCCGCGTCATAGATAAAACCGAGTTGATGTTGCCAGGTTAGCTGGTAGATTTTGCCTTTAAAAAGGGTGATCCCTTCTGCAAAGTACGGCCTTGGTATGTTGACCTTCTTCAGAACCTTCCCTGTTTCAGGTTCCACAAGCCGCAGGCTCGACTTGCCCTCCTGACCAGTACTTTCCAGTAGCTTGCCTTTATTAAAAATCAGCCCTTGCGTGTAAGCTTCGCTGTCGTGCGGCCAGGTATTGACTACCTCATAGCCATACTTGGGAACACTATCTTTGACCGAGCCGTTGCCCCCAGCGTGGTTCGCCACAGCCCCGGTCTGGCAACCAGAGGTGAGGAGGAAAAGGAAGACCACCGCTACCAGACTTATTCTTCTCACCGTATTCTTTGGCGCCAAACAGAAAACCGTATTGCGCAAAGGCATAAAAGCATTTTGGGGGACAGAGAGAAAAAACCCAAGCCCGTAGGGCTGAGCAACCGTATTCGGACCGAATGAATACGAATGGCCCCTCGATGGAGCCGAGTGCTTTTAATGCACATTTCAAATGTCGGAGTAGGGAAAAAACAGTCAGCTAGGAGAGTCCTTGAATTCTTTGGGATTGGTGGCAAGCTGTCGGCAGATCATGTGAGAGCACTCCAGCGCAGCCTCGGCGACCTTTGCTCAGACTCCGGCTAAGCGCGATTCCCCCATCCTAACTCTGTCGTCAAGGCTGGCCTGAGGGTGAGCACGGTAAGGATATGGGAAAACTGCTTCTACGGCCCCGTCTGTTCAGACAGGCGTCGTGTCCTTATTTCGAGGTCGCAACGCAAATGCTTCGTCAGTTGGTCAAACACGATCCACGAAATTAACAGACCGAGCGGGCTTTCTTATTGCTCTCGTTTGCTTATCCGACCTATTACGAAGCCGGCGCCGAATATGATCGTCAAGAGGAAGAAGACGGGGATTAGCAACACAAATGTGTCCCACAGTTCACGCACCATCGATAAATCTCCTTTACTGAGGATTGACTGATTGGGCTGCGAGATGGGGCTGACTAGCAATCTAGTTCAAACGGCGGTGCAAACACAAGGAAGACTCCTTCCAAACTAACAAAAGCACGTAAGGCCGGCTAATCCAAGGCGAGCACGGGTTCTCTCTCTGCGCATTTGTCGAGATAGGCGGCAAGCCGGGCGGTATCGCTGTCATTCATGTTACACACAGTCGCACCAACGAACCGTTTGCGTTGTTCGCCACCGGAACGCTCGTATGCGACAATGGAGACCACAGCGTCAATTGGGCCGTTGGGCAGATCGATGGTTACAAAGAGAAGCTGTCCAACACGCGAAACCTCCTCCTCCCTGAACCGTGTCCCGACGAAAGATAAGGTTAGCCCGCACTTGCTAATCGACTCACAGTGGCCCCTCGAGGGTTGGGAATAGGAAACCGTACCAGTGTCCAGGTTCTTCTCTGCAAGATGTATAGTTGCTTGCAGGTGAACTGCGTATCTGGGGACACGGCGCCGAGTAGCACTGCGGTCTATCTCGAACTGAGGTGACCTCTCTAATCTGCCAAATGGATCGAGGCCCTTGAATTCCAATCCGCACTTATTGCAAAGAAGTTCCCGCAGACCCATAAAGCGTAGGGGCAGCGAGGCGTCGTCGTAACCGCGCTGAATACGAGAACTTTTGCATCTCGGGCACCGCATGGCAAGTGCAATCCTATCAATTTCTTTCGTTGCGAACCACCCCTTTATTGAGCGCCGGCTGGATCTCTTCAGAAGGCCTGCCAGTAGTTGTAAATAACACAAAATGCCCACCCAGGAATCCTGGACAGGCATTTTCGTTAATAATCCCGGCAACTTCCTACTCTCCCACGCAGTTACCCGCCCGAGTACCATCGGCTCCTGCCCGGGTCCCAGCGGCACCGTCCCGCTGGGGTGGGAGCTGGCTTAACTTCCGTGTCCTCGAATGTCCGACAAACTCAAAGTTTGACGGACAAGTTCTTCGAACTAGCCGCGCTCCTCGAAGCGACTGATGCGTTGCTGTATCTCGGCCATGATCTGGTTGACCTGCGTCATGTCGCTCTCACTCAGATAAGGAACGAGTTGGGCAAGGAGCTGCTCGACTGGCGGGTGGTGCGCTTGCAGCAACGTCGCCACATCGTTTTCGTAGAGACCGACACGGGTAAAGTCTCCCTGCCGGTAGAGTGACGGCAGCGCGTAGAGTTTCAGCAGGACCAAGCCTTCGACCGTAGCACACGGGATATCCTGCTCTACAAAGCGCTGCTTGGTTGCGTGGCGCCGGTGTACTTCATCAAAAAGAGGATTGCTGGTCAGAAGAACCTTTACCCTTAAGTCGCCGAAATTACCGCGGGCAAAATCCTCATCACGGCCCTCGACAATAAGCTCCGGGATTCGTTCCAGCGCAGACAGC
>CAZVHN010000335.1:0-23850 GCA_964626895.1 uncultured Chloracidobacterium sp.
CGTCTTCAACGCGAACCTCCCAGAAGAGCGCTTCAGCGTCCGCGTCCTTTTCGACGATGGGGGCCTTTAGGGCCAGGTCGGCCGGGCCGATGGGCCTCCAGTTATCGCCCGCCGCGACCGGCATCGCCAGAACGACGATGAGGCACAAAACAGCTGAGCTCCGGAGCAGGGGAAAACTCTCTGATGTCATTCTTAATGTCTCCAAGCAAGTCAAACCCGGTGTGGCGTGATGGCTGCGAGACGGTTTGAAAGTGGGCGGAGCCAGAGCAACGCCGCGTGTTACGAGGAAAGCTGGGGTGGATTGTAAGTCAGGCAGAAGTTCTCTGCAAGACCGGAGCTGTCCGGTAATGGCCTAATTCGGCGGAGCCAGGGTCGATCGGAGTCCGGGGCAGTAGCCCATTCATTTGCTAGGGTTCCGGGCGGCCAGGCGTGTTGGCAGAGGCAATCAAGCCCTGTGCTATACTTTCCCTCAAGTCTTAGACAAAATTTAACCCTCTCGTATCAGTCCAGGAGGACTCAAGATCATGGCTACCGAACTGCAACGGGCAAACACGCCGCTTGATCGCATTGAAGAACTGCTGGGCGATAACGCGCGCACACTGCTCGAACACACCTCGAAAACGATCACCAAGGACCAAATTAATCTGCCAGGTCCGGACTTCATCGATCGCGTCTGGACACACTCGGACCGTTCGCCTGCTGTCTTACGCTCATTGCAATCCCTCTTCGACAATGGCCGGCTGGCGGGGACCGGATACCTCTCGATTTTGCCGGTCGACCAGGGCATCGAACATTCCGCCGGCGCCTCGTTTGCACCCAACCCGCAGTATTTCGATCCTGAGAACATCGTGAAGCTGGCGGTTGAAGGCGGCTGCAATGCTGTTGCCTCCACCTTCGGCGTGCTCGGCATCGTGGCCCGTCGTTACGCTCATAAGATTCCCTTTGTAGTAAAGATCAATCATAACGAGCTGCTCACGCTTCCGAACAGGTTTGACCAGGTCTCGTTTGGCACTGTGAAGGAAGCACGCGACCTGGGCGCGGTGGCGCTGGGCGCGACTATTTATTTTGGATCGGACGAATCGACGCGACAGATAACAGAAGTTAGTGAAGCCTTTGCCCACGCTCATGAACTCGGGATGGCCACTATTCTGTGGTGCTACCTGCGCAACCCGAAATTCAAAACACCAGAAGGGGACATGCATGCCGCTTCCGATCTAACAGCACAGGCTAACCATCTCGGAGTTACTATTCAGGCAGACATCATCAAGCAGAAACTTCCTGAGCGCAGCGGCGGTTACCCTGCCGTGGAAAAAGCATTCGGCAGCTCTTACGGCAAGACCAGCAAAATCGTCTACGAGAGACTCACGGGCGAGAACCCCATCGATCTAGTGCGTTATCAGGTGGCCAACTGCTACAGGGGCCGTTGCGGTTTGATCAATTCCGGCGGTGAATCGAAAGGGTCAAGCGATCTCGCGGAAGCGGTGCGGACCGCCGTGATCAATAAGCGCGGCGGTGGCATGGGCCTAATCTCCGGGCGTAAAGCTTTCCAACGCCCGATGAGTGAAGGCGTCGAGCTGCTAAACGCGATTCAGGATGTGTACCTGACGGATGAAATCACCGTGGCGTAAACTGGTCCTAAGGTAATCTCAAATCTCAGATCTGAGATCTGAGATTTGAGACCTGAAATCTCACAACTGCAATCTTGCCGGAAGCTTAGCCTCGTATATTCACTGACTAAGGCAAACGCCTTGCAACCCGAACAAGTACAAGCCGCCGACGTTGAACTTCTCCACGCAGTCGCCCGTGGCGACGAGATGGCGTTGGGAACGCTTTACGACCGGTATCGGGTAATCTTGTTTGGCCTGCTGGTGCGTATATTGAACAGCCGCGAAGAAGCGGAAGATGTTTTACAAGAGGTTATGCTGCAGGTTTGGCGGCGCGCCGCTGATTTTGATGAGCAGCGAGGCCGGCCGTTCACGTGGCTGGTAACGCTCGCCCGCAGCCGCGCGATCGATCGCCTGCGCCTGCTGGGAGCGCGCCAGCGTCTGGTCGATTCCGCCGCCCGAAACTCGCCTGACGAGGCATCTGATGCAGTGAAAGACACTCTGCATTCGGAGCAACGGGAGATCGTCCAGCGGGCCTTAGCAGAACTTCCGGAAGAGCAAACCAGGATTTTGATACTTGCCTACTTTGAGGGGTTAACCCAGTCGGAGATTGCGAGGAAGCTCACTACACCCCTGGGCACCGTAAAAACGCGGATGCGTTCGGGTATGATCAAGCTACGTGAACTGCTAGGGAAAGAGATTACGACTCTGCGCTAGACGGCGAGTGAACGCGGGAAGAGCATGGCCCACGAAGAATACAAAGACAAGTTGGCGGCACAGGCGCTGAACGCGCTTGAGGCGGCAGAGCTGCGTGATCTGGAAGCTCATCTCCAGAGTTGCGCAGAATGCCGCTCGCAGCTCGCTGAGTGGGAAGACGCGGCGGCGGGGCTGGCATTTGCAAGCCTGGAAGCAAGACCCCTCGAGCCCTCGAGGCAGTTGCGCGGACGCATTCTGGAAGCAGTTCGAGCCGACGCGACGGGCCGGGCTCCGCAAGCGGATAGCCCGCTTGGGGTGGAGACGCGCGGCACCACCAGACAAGCCGAGCATGGACATCGGTCGCAGCCTTCGAATGTG
Organism: uncultured Chloracidobacterium sp.; assembly: GCA_964626895.1. Lineage (GTDB taxonomy): Bacteria > Acidobacteriota > Blastocatellia > Pyrinomonadales > Pyrinomonadaceae > PSRF01. The sequence continues at coordinate 2,679 of CAZVHN010000335.1, forward strand.
GTGCCACTGAACCGACCACGAACGTGGTCCTCCACGCAGACCCGGGGCGCTATCGCGGCAGGAGTGGTACTGGTAGGGCTAATGGCCGCGTTATTTGTTCTTTGGAAACAGAATCGGGAAGCCAGGCAGGAACTCGCACATCTGACGGTGCAGGTCCGTGATGCCCAACAACAACTGATCCAGCAACGTGAAGCGATTGAGATAGTGTCGGCGCCGGGTACCCGGATGACGGAACTCGCCGGCACCAAGCTAATGCCTGAAGCGCATGCGATGCTTGCCTACGATAAGAACGGAGGCGCAATTCTCATGGCGAAGGGTCTGCCTCCCGCACCTGCCGGAAAGGCCTATCAGCTTTGGTTCATTGCCGGTGGCAAGCCGATGCCAGGGAAAGTCTTTACTACCGATGAGTCCGGCGCCGGTACTCTCAAAGATCAGATCCCCCCTGAAGCTCGCAATGCTGCGGTGTTTGCAATCACTTTAGAGCCGGAAAACGGTGTGCAATCCCCGACCGGACAGATCTATCTCAGCAGCCCCTCCTAAAATAATTGCCAAAAAACTGCTACACTCCCGACACTCCGACCAGGTGAGCGACGGATAATTATGGTTAGCGGAAAAAAGAAAGAAGAACCACCCCCGGTGGATAATGTGATCTCAGATCAAACAGGTCAGTTTGATCTTCGCTTTATCCTTTGGCGCCACTTCTGTGGGCAAAACAACATTCCCGTGGAAACGCTGCCAAGCCAACTCGATGGTGAGCAGAAGGAGAAGTGGGAAGAGTTGAAGAATAGCCGCTTGCGCACTCCGGGGCAGAAGTAAGAAGAACGTGAGTAGGGTCCAAGCAGTTGAGAGTTCAAGCTTCAGCTCGCTTCGGGATGAACTCTCCAACCTAAAGGTTGAACTCTCAACTTCTTGAGCGCACCACAGCCGACGAATCAACCCGGGTCGCTACCGCTCGCCGTTCTGACAAGAATCAGCCGACTAAAATCTCCCCCCGCCGAGCTTGTAAGCACCCGTGAGGAATGGGTTGGTGAGTCGCTCGTGCCCGATGGTCGTCAATGGACCGTGACCTGAATAAACCTCCACGTCGTCACCGAGTGGCAGGAGTTTATTCATAATCGCATCCATCAACTGCTCCGTGGACCCGCCTGGTAGATCAGTTCTGCCGACAGAGCCGGCGAAAAGTACGTCACCAACAAAAACCTTTCTTTCCCGCGATTCGAACAGAACGACATGGCCCGGCGTGTGTCCCGGGCAATGAAGCACTTTGAAGTCTAACTCACCCACCTTGTAGCTCTGTCCGTCTTCCCAATAATCGTCGACAGGCGGTGGCTGTTCGAACCTAAGACCCATGGCTTGCCATTGCGCGCGCGGGATCCCGATCCAGGCGGGCTGCTCGGGTAAGGCCAGGTAAATGAACTCGTCTGCCTTATGAAGCGTTACCTTCGCCTCGGGCTTGAGCTTCTTCAGCGACGCTACGCCGCCCACGTGGTCCAGATGGGCATGAGTTATCGCAATCGCCTGCAAGTCGAACCCGTGCTTGTCGATCGCCCGCACAATACTTTCCGAATCGTCACCCGGATCGATACAGATCGCGCGCTGGGTTTTTTCACAACCAACGATGCGTGTGTGCTGTTGGAATGCAGTGACAGTCAGCTCTTCGATGATCATCACTAATCAATTGTCCGTGGTCAGTTGTCCGTGGTCAGTTGTCCGTGGTCAGTTGGCGAGTGATCAGGGGAGTCCCTTCACCGACCACTGACGACTGACCTCTTTAGGCAGTATAATTCCCCCAATGAAATTCCGCTATTGAAGCAAATTTTCTGGTACTGGTTCATTTTGAGTCCGGAAGTTCAGAGTTCATCAACCTTTAGGTTGCGGCTGAGCGGTGTGGACAAGCCAAAGGTTGAACTCTACTGAACCAGCACATTTTTCTGGTGAGAGCAATGCCGATTGGTACTAAATCCGCCCCATTAGCACAGGTCCTCGATGATTTGACTGCCGAAGGCGCGGCCGAGCTAACCGAGCATCTTCCCGCCAATGCGCTTAAGTGTTACGCCTGTGGGCATCGTTGCCTGATCAGGGAGGGGAAACGCGGCATCTGCAAAGTGCGCTTCAACGAGGGTGGTCAGCTTCGGGTCCCGATGAATTACGTCGCGGCGCTCGCCTCCGACCCCACTGAGAAGAAGCCTTTTTTCCATATGCTGCCGGGCTCTGATACTTTGACTTTCGGCATGCTCGGTTGTGATCTGCATTGCGGCTATTGCCAGAACTGGTTGACTTCGCAAGCATTGCGCGACGATTCGGCGGGAACTTCTCCCACAATTGTCACCAGCGACCGGTTGGTATCGATGGCCAAAGCGTATGGCGCCGCCATGGTCGGCAGCAGTTACAACGAGCCACTAATCACAGCCGAATGGGCAGTTGAAGTTTTCAAGAAAGCGAGACCCGAAGGGTTCAAGACTGCCTTCATCTCAAACGGCAATGCCACGCCGCAGGTGTTGGATTATCTCCGGCCCTGGACCGACTGTTACAAAATTGATTTGAAATCCATGAGCGATAAAAACTACCGGCAGCTTGGCGGCGTGGTGGACAACATTTTGGACACGGTGAAGATGGTAAACGAGCGCGGGTTCTGGGAGGAGATCGTCACGCTTGTGATCCCGGGCTTCAATGATTCCGAGGATGAACTCAAGCGGGCGGCGGATTTCATCGCCTCCGTCTCGCCCGACATCCCCTGGCATGTCACGGCATTTCATCAGGATTACAGAATGACCGAAAACGCCAACACGACAGCCGAGCAACTGATTCGCGTCTGCGAGATTGGACGCGAGGCAGGGTTGCGCTACATCTACGCCGGAAACCTTCCCGGCCGCGTGGGACGTTGGGAAAACACTTATTGTCCCTCATGCGACGAGATGCTCGTAGCGCGGCACGGATACCTCATTCAAGAGATGAAGGTTACGCCTGCGGGAGAGTGCCCGGCCTGCCGCACGATCATTCCTGGAATTTGGTCGTAGGTCAGCTGATGACTTACAGGTCTTAAATCAAGCCACCAAGGCACCAAAGGCACTGAGGTTCCGGGGATCCGATCAGGGCACGAAGTGCCCTGGTGGTTATTCTCCGACCACTACTAGGGCGAAGGAGTAGCCGCCGCGGTCTTTGGCGAAGGAGTAGTCGGCGCTGTCGCCCTGACTGGAGTACCGTGATGGAAGACGGCCAACCATTTTCCATCGCGCTTGGACCAGATCGTAGAGTGACGTTCTGCAGGTTCCGGACCCGGCATTTTGACCAGGTAGGTCACTAATGCCGCATCCATGTCGAAAGGCACCGATTTGAACTCGCTCAGTTGAGCCTTCGAGAAATCAAACCGGCTGACGCCTTTGACTGAGCCAGCTTTGTCAAGAACTCCGTTCGGTTCTACTTCTATAGCTTCGGCCGCAAGAAAAGATGCAAAGCCGTCGTAATTCTTGCTCTTCAGCGTCTCCCAAAGTGCCTTTTCACTTGCAACAGGATCGGCGCCTGTCGGGGCTGGGGTCGGGGTCGAAGCCGGAGTGGCACTTGTCTTCGCAATTGAACTCCTGGGGGCTGGCGCCGGCAGAGTGCTCACAGGGCATTCTTGATGATAGATCGCCAGCCACTTTCCGTTGCGATTGACCCACGCCGAACTCGCTCGTGCAGACTCGGTAGGAAACTCTTTACCTTTGATCTTTCCTTTCATGGTGACGTGATAAGTCAGTACAACTGCGTCTTTATCGATAGTCAGAAACTTCCAGTCAGCGAAAGTAGTTTCAGTGGGCTCGAAATCCTTGACGCCAGCGATAGAGCCGGCTTTGTCATATACGGCATCCGGAAGGACCTCGACCTGATCGTCGGCCAGCATGTTGCCAAAGGTCTCGTAGTCCTTGTTCTTGATCGCGTCCCAAATGGCTTTTTCTTTAGCAATCACGTCCGCTTCAGAGATCGCCATCGAGGTTGGTGGCGCGGTGGCGGCGCTATTGGTCGGAGCGGCCTCTCTATTCGTTGGCGGCGCGGTGCAGGCCGCTGCAAGCACCAACAGCAGTACGAGCGCGTAACTCTTCTTCATATGTTCAAACTCCTGGCGGGGGATCTCGTAGAGCGCGTGCGTGGTTCTATGCGAAAAGCAGGTGGCAGTCAAGCAGTTATTTTGTTTCATCAATCGACTCCTTCATTGCGGAAGTTGAGAGTTCGAGCTTTGGCTTGCTCGCGGCCCAAGACAATAACCCCAACGGGCTGGCTGCTAACCTTGAATCGGGCTCACGCATTCCGCGGTAAACTTTGGCGCTAAGCGGGGTTTCTTTAAACACCCTGCCTATATGCCAAAACGCCCGGGGGAGTCAATAGTTGACCTGCAATTGCTCGGTTTTTCGAATTTGAATCAGGCCAGATTGGCTTAGTCCACGCCCAAACATGGCATCCTGGCCGGTAGTGTCCTAATAGGACCCTACCCCCTGGCCATTCCCATTGACAGAGGTAAGCCCTCGGGATTATTGTCCGAGAATTCGGACCCGAGTGGGAGGCCACCTCGGTAACGGCTGAATCGATATGAAGTGACCTTGGCCTTCAACTCGCCCTCCGCTAGTGCGGCCAGACCGCAGTCTTCGTCAAAAAGGAGAACCACGATGATTCGCGTTTTCAGAATCTCAACCTCCACCGCACTGGTATTGCTGACCGCCCTTCTGTTTCAGGCCAGCATCCCATTTGGCGTTGCTCAAACCCAAAAGACCCGCGCCGGTTCCCGCGATGAGGATGCTCCGTTATTCCTTGAGTACCGCAGCATTCAAATCGGTATGACTACGGAGGAAGTACGTAAGAAACTGAAAGATCCGAGTGACAAAAGTGATGAGCAGGATTTTTTTGTATTCAGCGATAACGAATCGGCCCAGGTGTTCTATGACAAATCACGCAAAGTGTTTGCTATCTCGGTCAATTTCCTGAACGGTGCGCGCGACATGCCCACCGCCAAAGGCGTATTCGGATCCGATATACCGGTCAAACCCGACGGCTCGATGTATAAGATGGTGCGCTATCCGAAGGCTGGTTGCTGGGTATCGTTCAGCCGCACGGCGGGCGATTCGCCTTTGACCACGGTAACCTTGCAGAAAATTGAGTAGCGAATTTGGCTTGGATAATCGTTGATACAGAGGCCGCATCGCGGCCTCTGTTCGATCCTTCCCCTGATGCAATTTAGAGGCTCCTACAAGGATGTTCTCACGCCAGCTTGAAACCCCAAAAGGGCCTACGGTAATTTGCAGGTCGGGAAGGGGGCAAAGCGGAGCGCGCCCCCGCCCAAGCCGCATAGCCACTCAACTCTGTCACGCACGATTCAGAGAAGTTGTCGAAAGCAATGAAGGAGTTGGGTTGGTACTCCTATTGGAAGAGAAAGGGCGAGACTTGAAGTCACCACAGTGTGGATAACGGAGTTGATTGGCTTTGAAGCTTGAGCGGGGGCGCGCTCCGCTTTGCCCCCTTCCCAACCTGCAAGTTAACGGGGCTTGAGCCGTCCTTTTGGGGATCACTGAGTTTTTACACTCTCACTGCCAAACTGACCTCTTCCGGCCATCCTCAGAGAACCTACTCGTGGGCTGCAATGCGCTACAATGCCTGCATTTCAAATGATGCAGATTGCGGAACCATCTCAGATCACGACTGCCGAGCGGGTAGGTCTGTCGCGTGCAATTAAGAAGCAGGCACTGAGCGCCGGCTTCGATAAGGTGGGGATCGTGCGCGCCGAAGCGCTCGCTGGCGAGCGCGGGCGATTGCAGGAATGGCTGGACCGCGGATACCAGGGTGAGATGCGCTGGATGGGCCGCGATCCCGATAAACGCACCGATCCCAGCCGCCTTTTCCCTCATACACGTTCGGTGATCGTCGTCGCGCTTAACTATTACACTCCCGAAGAACACTCCGGCGATCCGGAGACGGGTAAGGTTTCGCGTTATGCCTGGGGGGATGATTATCACGAGGTGGTCGGCTCGAAGCTGCGCGCACTCCTGGGATGGATCGAGGAACTGGTGCCCCACGCTGGAGGAAAAGTGTGTGTCGACATTCAACCGATGATGGATAAAGCGTGGGCTGTGCGCGCCGGTCTCGGCTGGATCGGCAAACACACGAATCTAATCACGCATGAGTTTGGCTCCTGGGTTTTCATCGGAGAGCTGCTGGTGAACCTCGAGCTTGCGTATGACACCGATCAGGTCGAGGACCACTGCGGCAGTTGCACGCTCTGTATCGATGCGTGCCCGACCAGCGCGATCAGCGAACCTTACGTGGTTGACTCCAACAAATGTATCTCCTATGCAACTATCGAATTGCGCGCGCCAGAGATGCCGCCGGCGATTACTGAGAATCTCGAAGGCTGGTTTTATGGCTGTGACATCTGCCAGGATGTCTGTCCCTGGAATCGTTTCGAGACACCTACCAATGAAGGTCTTTTCCGGCCGCGGCCGGGAACCGTCAATGCGAAACTCTCAGAGATTCTTGATCTGACTCCTCAAAGTTATGCGGAGCGCTTTCGCGGAAGCGCAATGAAGCGTGCAAGGCTTGTGGGGCTGCAACGCAATGCTCGTGCGCTATTACAGAACCGGGAGAGGTAAAGGCTGTGTGAAAACCCAAAGGGGCCTACCTTAATTTGCAGGTTAGGAAGGCGGACCCTGTCCCCGCTCTTGCGCTGAGTGGCTTTCAAGGTTGAGGCGGGGACAGGGTCCGCCTTCCTTACCTGCAAGTTACTGGGTCTTGAGCCGTCCCTTTTGGGGGAGTGCGATAATTATGAAAATACAAATGAAACTGTTGATGCTGTGTCTGGCTTCCTGCGCCCTTATGATTGTTCCTTTCCATCCAATTCAAGCACAGACTCCCAAAACGCCTGGCGATCTGCACCGGTTAGCCGCGGAGTATTACAACTGGCGCAACCAGAACTTTCCTGTCTTCTCCAGCGACGCAGGCCTGCACACCTGGGACAACCGCCTAACTGATTATTCACTCTCGGCAGTCCTGGCGCGGCGGCTGCACGCCAAAGAACTGCTCGCAAAAGTGCAGGCGATGCCTACGGCGGATTGGAGCAAGGAAGATCGCATCGATTGGCTGATCTTCAGCGCCCAGCTTGAAAACGTCGTCTTCTTTAATCGCGTGCTTGATTTTGAGCAAAGCGACCCTCAGCTATATGTCAACGAATGCAGCAATGGCATTTTTTCTTTACTCAAAAAAGAATACGACACGCCACGCAATCGGGCGCTCGCAGCCACAGCGCGCTTAAAACAGATGCCGGCGTTGGTCGAGCGGGGCAAACAGAACCTGATTAGGCCGGTCGGACTCTACGCGCAACTCGCCATTGATTCAGCGCGCTCGATTGATAGCCTGTTTACCGACAGCTTGATGACTTTGGCAATAGATTTATCGCCCGCCGAGAGAAATGAGTTGGTGAGGTCCCGCGACGCGGCACTTACCTCACTGCATGGCTTTGCCGATTGGCTGGAAAGACGCTTGCCGGGAATGGTCCCGTTCAAGCCCATGGGTGAAGAAAACTACAATTACATTTTAAAGAACATTTATCTCCTGCCACTCGACGCAACGCAGGTGGAGATGCTGGGCCAGGCGGAGCTGGCGCGTTATCGTGCTTTGGAGTCGTTGCTGCCGGATCCCTCGCTCGCCGATCCAAATCCCGCGCGTAGTAAGAACATTCCTCCTGACCAGCAAGCGTTTCTGAAAGCCTACGAGAGCCGTCAGGAAGAGATGATCAACTTCCTCAAGACGAACAAACTTATCTCCGTGCCCGACTACATTGGCCCGTTCTACATTCGGCAGCTTCCGGAAGCGTTCAAGCCCACGAGTCCGGGCGGGTTCATGAATCCTCCCGGCGTTTACGACAAAGAGCCCAGCGGTTTCTATTTCATTCCCACATACAGCCCGGCCAGCAAAAACTTCTACATTCGCGCGGCAATCGAAGATCCGCGGCCAATTCTCGGCCATGAAGGAATTCCCGGCCACTTTCTCCAACTCTCGATCGCGAATCACGTGCCCAATGAGATTCGGCGCCAGCATGGAGACGGCATCTTCGTCGAAGGCTGGGCGCTCTACGGTGAAGAGATGCTGATGCGCACTGGTCTCTATCCCAACAACTCACCGGGTCAGGGCCAGATACTGCGGCTCTCCCGTTACCGCGCCGCACGAATCGGCGTCGATGTAAATCTGCACACCGGAAAGTGGACGTTTGATCAGGCAGTGAATTATTTCATGGAAGCCGGCGGCCTGGACCGCGAAGCTGCGACTGGCGAAGCTGCCGGCGCCGCGGCAAGTCCGACGCAGAAGATTACCTACATGGTTGGCAAGTGGCAGATCATGCGATTGCTGGGCAAGTATCGCGACAAGCAGGGCGCAAACTTCCGGCTGGGTCAATTTCACGACGACCTACTGAAGAACGGCAGCCTGCCGCTGTCGCTGGTTGAGTGGATTCTGCTGGACGATCGCACTTCACTGGATCAAGCGATGCGATGAGATAAAGCCTGATCTTACTGTGTAAGCCGTTACCGGCCAGATTGAGATGTGCAACGGACCCGTTAAGCCGCTGCGAAAAAGCATTATGTCATAAGTAATCTCCAATCAATTAGGCCGTTCGTGACGGCCGGCCTTCTGTCTTGCGCACGATTACGACCAGCACAGTTAGGACTGTCGTTACGATTGCCGACAACAGGCAAAACTGGCAGAAGTGGCCAATGACGAACGCTTGCAGGAAGAGCAGCCAGAGGGTGGTCAGGAACATCAACCCCACCAGGAGGGTGAGAAGGGTTCCTGCCAGTCTGTAATCAAAAGCTGCGAGAGTTGCGAGGCTAAAGACCGAGAAATAGGCCGCAGCGCCAATTAGCGCAAGGGGAATACCCCACACACTAGCGTAGGGACTGCTAAGAACTTCAGAACATCCGCTGACAATGGTGCACTTTACGCTGCGCCCGGAAATGTGTTCGACGGTGAGATAGATGGAATCAGCGAGGCCCGCAAGCGAGACCAGAGCTGCTACGCCGTAAAGAAGCGCCGCTTTTCGGGAGTGGGCATTTGCTTCGAGGTTGTCTGGCACGCCGTAACTTTAGGTCGCATAGACTTCAGTCTGTGGAGCCGCCTTATCGATCATCCAACTGGAAGTCATCTCTGCCGCCAATCACAGACTGAAGTCTAGGCCACCTTACTTTCCTGTGCTCGTCAGTTCAACATTAATCAGAACCCGAAGTTTCTCCGGTGCCAGAGACTCAAAGGGCACTTCACGCCCGTTGAGAAAAACGGTGGGCGTACCTTTAACCCCGAGCGCGTGAGCGCGTTTTCCGTCCAGGAAGATTCTCTGCTCGACAACCTGACTACTAACATCTCGTCTGAAGCGTTCCAAATCGAGTCCAAGCTTCTTTGCGTAGCCTTCGAAGGTTGGGCGTGCGTCAAACTCTTCGTGCCAGGTCCTTTGGTTTTCAAACAGCAGGTCGTGCATCTCCCAGAATTTTCCTTGTAAGCCGGCAGCCTCGGCCGAACGGGCGGCGACAAGAGCGTGTGGGTGGGTGGGCACAAGCGGGAACTCGCGAAAGACTACTCGCAAGCGCGGGCCAAACTCCTTCTCCATAGTCTTCAGTACAGGATGCAACAGACCACAGGGTGGGCATTCGAAATCGCCAAACTCTTCCAGAGTCACCGGCGCATCCTCTGGACCGATCGCGTGTGGCGGCTGAGCCCCCGGGTTTGCTGAATTCGAAACCTTGGGAACCGGACTGGAAGAAGCAACAACGGAGTTGGCAGCGGAAGAAGTATTCGCTGGGCGAGGTGAGTCGCCACCGGGGCGCGTCAGGTACCAACCTGCTCCTAACGCCACACCCAGGACCCCAAGAATTATTAGAAAAGGTAAGGTGCGTTTCATATGGTTAAAAGTGACTACAGATCTCAGATTTCAGATAATTTCAGATCTCAAAATTGAGATGGTAAAAGGCCAAAGAGAATTCACCAAAAGCGGAGTAGACATTCCTGCTCCGCGCCCCGCGCGCATTAGCATCTACTTAACTGAATACCGAGCCGTCTTCTCCAGATTGCCACTAACGAAGACCTCAACCCTGTATTTGCCGCTGGGCCAGTCCTGAGGCAACGTTAGGTGCCCGTGAACAATGTTTTCCAGTGCCCGGGTCGTATAGTCGATGTCCTTGATCTTTTCGTTCTTAGAACCATCGGCGTCCACAATAAACCATGAAAACTTCATTTTCGTTCCAGCTTTTGCCTCGGCCAATTTAGCGACGCAATGTATCGTGCGGTCGCCCGGGCTAAACGCATTGGTCTCGTCTCCCGGGTCCCCATTGCCATCGTCTTTGGCCATGTGCAGTTCTTTAATGGCCCCAGTGGAGGTCGCATCTGACGTGGCCCTGTCTTCCGTGGCGCTGCCGTTCGTCGATACGTTCGTGGATTTCTTTCCTAAACTGCAAGCAATAACGACAAAGAGTAACAGGCCAAGAGCGAGCCAGCCGGAATGACGTTTCATGAAGCATTCTCCTTAGACTTTCACTTTTAAGCGGTTGCGGAAGTTATCATTGGCTGTCAGGCAACGGCAGCGAGCGTGGCGGCGAGCGAACGGAAGATGCCGCGCCCATCGCTGGAGCCGAGCAGATCTTCGCAGGCGCGCTCAGGATGTGGCATCAGCCCAAGCACGTTGCGTTCACGGTTGCAGATTCCGGCTATGTTGTCACGCGAGCCGTTGGGGTTGGCGGCGTCCGTCACGCCTCCATCTTTGTCACAATAACGGACGATGATGCGGTCCTCTCGCTTGAGTTCGGCAAACGTATCCTCATCACAGGTGTAGTTTCCTTCAGCATGCGCGATGGGAAGTCGCAGGACCGAACCGCGTTCAAGTTCATTCGTAAACGGAGTGTCGGCGGTTTCAACGCGCACAAAGATATGTTCGCAAATAAAATGCAGATCGCGGTTGCGTATCAGAGCCCCGGGCAGCAATCCTGCTTCACAAAGAATCTGGAAACCGTTGCATATTCCCAGGACAAACCTACCACTCTGGGCAAACTGTTTTAGCGAATTCATCACTGGCGAGAAGCGAGCCAGGGCCCCCGCGCGCAGGTAGTCGCCGTACGAAAACCCGCCGGGAATTATGACCGCGTCGTAACTACTGAGGTCAGTATCACGGTGCCAAATAAAGTCTACCGGCTGGCCCACGTGTTTCGAAATCACGTGATATGCGTCGTGGTCGCAATTGGAACCGGGAAAAACTATGACACCAAACTTCACGCCTCAATCTCCACGCTGAAATCTTCGATGATAGGATTTGATAACACCTCGCGGGCCATGCGCGACACCGACTCGCGGGCGGCGGCTTCACCGAGAGCGCTGTCGAGCCCGATCTCGAAATACTTTCCCTGGCGAATGTCAGAGATGCCATTGAAGCCGAGTAGCTCGACGGAATGCTGGATCGCCTTACCCTGAGGATCAAGCACCCCGGGCTTAAGATTCACATAGACTCTAGCTTTCATTGGCGTTCATGCCTCCGGAGGACATACTAGACAATATATTGCGCGATGTGTAGCGGTTAGCTTAATATCTCCGCTGCTGACTGAAACTTCAAATCAGGCGAGTTCATTGCTGTTGTCACAAATGTTTCTTTCGTCTGACTGATCAACCTTTCGATTCCGAGAAAATTGCAGAGGAGAAGCCTTTACTATGGAAAACTATTCCGCTACCGGCAAGTCCGCTATCGGCCTGGATGCAAACGTGGCCGCTGCCCTGGGTTATATCATCGGCATTCTTGGCCTTATCAATTTCATAATTGAGAAAGAAAACAAGTTCGTCAAATTCCACGGCATCCAATCGATAATCTACTCAGTCGGCATCGGCGCCGTTTTCACTGTGATCTGGATAGTCTTAATAATATTCGGCATTGTTCTGACCGCTGTGTCTGACGTCCTGGGTGTGCTGATGTGGATTATTAACCTCGTAATTGTCTTCGCGTTCTTCGTGGCCATGTTCGGCGGCTTGATCTATGCGGCCTACCAGGCTTATCAAGGCCAGATGTTCAAGTTGCCAATAGTTGGCAACATCGCCGCGAAAATCGTCAAGTAAAGCTCCAGCCACCGACGGTGGGCCGCTTGCCAGCTGCCGGCTATGGTCCATCGTCCGGGTTTGCCCCAAACACCCGCTCAAAGATCGCATCGATATTTTTCAAATAGCTGCTGAGCGAAAAAGCGCGCTCAATCTCTTCGGTTGACAGGTGCGCCGCAATGTCCGCGTCGGCCTTCACTAGGGTCTGAAAGTCTTCGCCTTCGTCCCACGTTTTCATCGCATTTCGCTGCGCCCACTCATAAGCCTGCTCGCGCGAGATGCCCTTCTGTGTGAGTGCCAGCAGCAGGTGCCCGCTGAAGATCAGACCCCTAGTGGCCTTCAGATTTTCCAGCATGCGCTCAGGATAGACGACCAGCCCCTCAATCAACGAAGTCGCTTTGTGCAATATGTAATCAAGCGCAATGCTTGAATCCGGTAACACAACACGCTCGGCGGAGGAATGTGAAATATCGCGTTCGTGCCAGAGTGCCACGTTTTCCAGGCCGACCAGCGAGTTTGCCCTGACGACTCGGGCGATGCCGCAGATGCGCTCGGAGATGATCGGATTACGTTTGTGAGGCATCGCGCTCGACCCTTTCTGACCGACCGTAAACCGTTCCTGCGCTTCGCGCACTTCCGTTCGTTGCCAGTGCCTGACATTCAGCGCGAATTTGTCCAACGATGAAGCGATAATTGCCAGCGTGCTGAGGAACTCCGCGTAGCGATCGCGCTGGATAATCTGCGTGGAAACCGCTGCCGGCCGCAGACTGAGTCGCTCACAAACCTTCTCCTCGACTACCGGATCGAGATGGGCGAAAGCGCCCACGGCCCCACTGATCTTGCCCACCGCCACGGTTTCGCGCGCGCGCATCAGACGCTCGCGATTGCGGCGCATCTCGTCATGCCACAGGGCGAAAGTCATTCCGAAGGAGGTTGGCTCGGCATGGATGCCATGAGTGCGGCCTACCTGCGGCGTATTCTTAAACTCGAACGCCCGCCGTTTCAGCACAGTCATCAGGGCATCGATCTGTTGAAGCAGAAGATCACAGGCGTCTCGCAATAGTAGCGCGTTGGCGGTGTCAACGACGTCTGAAGAGGTAAGACCGTAGTGAACAAAGCGAGAAGACGGACCGATCGATTCGGCGAGGTTCGTAGTGAAGGCGATCACATCGTGGTTTGTGGTTTTCTCGATCTCATTGATGCGCTCGACGGAGAACTTGGCACGCGACTTAATTTCCTGGAGCGCTTCACGAGGAATCGTTCCCATCTCAGCATGAACTTCGCAGACGGCCAGCTCCACGTCCAACCATTTCTGGAACTTATTTTCCTCCGACCAGAGCCCGCCCATCTCGCGCAATGTGTAACGTTCGATCATGAATCAATCTATCCGCAGATTACGCAGATTTCATATGCGGCTGTTAGAAGGCGACCAAAGGTAAGCGATCCAAGAAATTCCACGAAAAGACACCATGGGCAATTCGTTTTGGTTCGTGTGATTTCCCAGCACTCCACGCGGGCTGCCCGCGCGGGGACCCCGCGTGGATCGTTGTTTCTGTCAACTTTGCGTGCTTTCTTTACTTCCGTGCAATCTTCGTAATCTGTGGATCATTTTAGTGCTGTCGAACTTACGAAATACCTCGCCAGCAGCCAACGGCTGTCGCGCTTAACGAGGGTGAAAGTCTCCATGCCTGGACCCTTCTCGAACTTTGTTTGGTAGGTGATTATAAACGCGTCGCCTTTTAACGGACCGCCTGAGTTATGCTGCTCCGTGGCGGAATGGACCGTCCGCGTTTCCACCTTACCTAGTTTTGTCTTTAGGGTCTTGAAAGCTGAAATGGACTGGTCAAGACTCGCATCCTGCCGCCAAAGCTCAGAGGCTTCGTTGTAAATCTTCTCGTAGCGGTCGGTTGCGATATCCTCGCTCACGGCATTAATTGCAGCTTCAACTTCCGCGGGGATACTACGTCGCTCAGCCTTCAAGCCGCAGGCTATCGCCGATAGGGAAAGCAGGACCACCAACAAGAGTTGCACGAAACAGACCGAACGAAAGGAAATTGGTTGAAGGTATGAATCGACCTCATGGCACACCAATTTCAAGTTGCAGCGTTCATCCCTCATTCTCTCCTCACACCTCGATCCAGGGTGTCGGCTCCTTAGGAAATGAAAGACTTACCTGCGTGTCGCAGTGAAACAGAGGCGAGCGCTCCTGTAGCGCCACTTCAGCTGAGATTTTGGCCAGGTAAGGATTATTAGCCCGCTGCGACAGGTGAGCCAGCACGATGTGGTCTGCGGTCCCATCAAAACCGTCGCGCAGCCAGTCAGCGATGTCCTCGTTAGAAAGGTGACCGAGACGGGAGAGAATCCGCTGCTTCAGCTCCCAGGGGTAAGCGTCGCAAGCTTTCAACATGTCACGGCTGTGGTTGGATTCGATAAGAATTGCGGCGCAGCCACGTAATTGTTCGGTGACCAGCGTCGTGATGTGACCGAAATCCATCAGCGTGGCTATCTTGACACCCTGGTGCGTTGCAGTGAATCCAAAATTGTCGACCGCGTCGTGGGGAATGGTAAAGGGATGGAAATCGATCTCCCCAATTCGGAAATCCTTGCTCGACTCGATCTGCTCCACGCGGTCACTCAGTGCAGCAGTACGCTTGCGCGGTTCGTCGTTTGTGACGTTTTCTCGCTCACTGATATACGCATCGCACGTCTGGGCCGAGATATAGACAGGGCAGTCAACGGATCTGAGCAAGACTCGCAGACCGCCGGCATGATCACCGTGTTCGTGTGTGACTAAAACGCCGTCGAGACGGTGAACATCTTCACCGACGAGCGCGAGTCTGCGCGCGATCTCTCTGGCGCTTAGGCCGGCGTCGACGAGAACGCGAGTTTCACCTGCAACGATCAGAACCGCATTGCCAGTTGATCCGCTGCCGAGAACGGTAAGTTTCATGTTTAAGGGCTCTAATACTCAGAGGGAAACAAAAGCAGACTTTATCACTTAAGCAAAGAAACGGCTAGACGGGTTACTGGCGCAGTTTGGCCCATGTCGACGATGCCTCTCCACTACGGAACCTCGAGCGATACGCGATTCCTACACGGCGGTTGTTCTTCAGTCAGATCTCAAGCCGGGCACGATCTACGTGAAAGCCGTTCAGATTTCCGAGCGCACCAAGAGCGAGGTTCTCCGTCGTAAAGAACGCGCGCGCCACCTGCTGCATCTCCTCACAATCCACAGCCTCGATCCGCTTAACAACTTCGTCTGGTGAAATACGCCGGTGGTGAATGATCTCCTGGCGCGCGAGGGCGCTGGCGCGTGAGCTGGAAGATTCAAGACCCAGTAGGATTGACGATATCGCCTGCTCCTTGGCGAGCTTCAGTTCTGCCGAGGAGACGCTTTCATTCACGACTCGCCGGAGTTCTTGCAGTGACAAATCGAGAACTTCGTCAAGATGCCCCGGGGATGTGCCCGCGTAGATCGTAAACACTCCCACGTCGGAGAACGTGCTACCTCCAGCACCAACCGAATATGCAAGGCCGCGTTCCTCGCGAATCCTTTGCCATAACCGGCTCGAAGTGCCGCCTCCCATTACAGAGGCGAGCAGGCTTGCGGCATAGCGGTTTTCGCTGCGGGCCGTGGGCCAGGGTGCGGCGATGATCAAGTGTGCTTGTTCGAGCTCGTTCTTTTGCTCAATCAGAATCGGCGCAGCCGGTGAGGGCGAGGAGTTCTTCTCGGGCTGAGAACCCGACCCCCCATTCGCGCTCTTAGTCGCTTCGGCAAATCCGCGTTCGACCATCTCCACCAGCCGAGCGTGCTCGACATTGCCGGCAGCGGCAACAACAAGATTTCGAGGCGAGAACTCGCGGGCGTGAAAATCAGAAGTGGTTGCGTGATCGAAAGAGGAAACTGTTGCCTCGGTGCCTTCAATCGGTCGCCCGAGCGGTTGATCCGGAAAATAAGCGGCGTTGAAGAGTTCTCCTAGTAACTCATCCGGCGTGTCCTCAACCATTTTCATCTCTTCCAGAACGACCTTCTGCTCACGCTCCAGGTCTTCCTGGTCAAACCGCGGCCGGGAAACGAGGTCCGCAATGAGATCGAACCCCTCCGGCAGGCCGCTGTCCGCAACCTTTAGGGCAAAGCCAGTCATCTCATGGGTCGTGTAGGCGTCAAACTGGCCGCCCAGACGGTCGGATTCAACTGCAATATCCCGAGCAGAACGACGTTCTGTGCCCTTGAAAACCGAATGTTCTATGAAGTGGCAAATGCCATTTAACTCGGCCGATTCGTGGCGCGAGCCGCGCCGGACCCAGATTCCGGCGGTCACCGACCTCAGGCCGGGCATGTGCTCCGACAAGACCGTGATGCCGTTGGGAAGTTTGGTGTAATGGACGTCGTCGATCATGCTTCGTTATTACCAAAAGTGGCTGAAACCAAAATCTGCCGTTTGGGAGCCTTCGAGTTGGCATCCTAACATGGCGGGAAAACGGGCGGCAAACTGGGGTCATAGAGGTCTATTTGCTTGACAGATCTTCGAAGCTTGGCAGAGAATAAGTGTCATTTAGTGGTTCTGGTAAGTCTCCTGGCCTGAACCGGTTCGCCTTTTCTGAAGGGCAAGTTGTTCCTTTGTGTCTAAATAAGGATGAACTTTAAGCGGGCCCTTTCCAAATTGAGCAGACCAAACAGATGGCGTCCCTTGTCCCAAACGCTCCCTGGCGGGAGTTTGCGCTAGGAGGTCTTGCACCCATGAAGAGAGGATTGGGTTTAGTTTTAAGCCTGGTTGTTTTCTCGGCCTTGTTTTCTTTTGCTGCCCCTCCCACAATCGCAGGAAAAGCTGCCCTCGCCACAATTACCGGTTCGGTAAAAGATAACGAAGGCAATCCCTTGTCTGGAGCGCTCATTTCTTTACTCAAGGACGGCGCCAACGACGTAATCAAGCAGACGCGAACTGGCTCCGATGGGAGTTTTTCCGCAAAGATCCTGCCGGGACGCTATGCCATCCGCGCTATTGCCGATGGCTTCAACGCTGTCGCGTTTGCCTCTGTCGAAGTGCGCGCGTCTCAGGAGTTAGTCTACCGCTTCAATCTCGAACCGATTGGATCGGGCAAGACTCTGCCGGAACGACGCAAGGATCGCGAGGATGTCAGGTGGATCTTGCGTTCAGCTCAGACGCGACGCTCGATTTTTCAGGCGCAGGAAGGTGACGACGAGGACATCAAGGCAGCGCTGGGGATTGAGAACGCAACTAGTGAGACAGCTGCTGCCACCGGTATTGAGGGGAGCGAGGTTTCCACAACCAACTCCGGAAGGCGTGCTACTGGAGTTGTAGAATCCTATTTCGCTGACAATCCGTATGGTCCCGCATACCTCGGGCTTAACTTCGCAATTTCAACTCCCACTACCGACAACATCGAACTGATTTTCGCCGGCCAAACGGGATTTGGGCCCAATGCACCCGAGCGCCTGGAAGCGAGCAGTCGCATCAGGATCGGCGAACGCCACCACCTCGGGATGAGCGTTGGTGGCATGCGATTGAATTCGCCGCTGCTCGCTGGATCGATAGAGGATCGCCCCTTGGGGCAGTTTTCCGTGCGCGCTGTAGATGAGTGGATTGTCAGGGACGGAATAGTAATCGTGCTCGGCCTGGACTACTCGCGATTTATTGGCGCTGGTGGCGCGACTTCCTTCACCCCTCGCTTGGGGATTCAGTTTGACACTAATGCGCGTACACGCTTGAAAGCGGCTTGGGCGCCGGGTGGCGGTGAGGAGCACACTCAGAGTGTCGCGGGATTTGAAGGCACTCAAGTCGTTTTCACAGAATCAGGAAATCGACCTATTGCTTACATCGACGGACAAGCTGTGATGGAGCGAAGCCACCGGCTCGAATTCGGAGTGGAACGAGTTATTGATAACAACTCGAATGTTGAGGCCACAGCCTTCTTTGATACCACCTCAGGACGGGGAGTCGGTTTTCTTAGCACACCACTATCGGCCTTTTCGGGTACTACCGGCGAAGCTTTAATCAACGTCGCGAGCCAGGAGGGGAACTCAAAAGGAGTGCGGGTAGTTTACACACGGCGTTTGAGCCGCCATTGGACTGCCTCTGCGGGATATTCCTTTGGTCAGGGTCAGCAGTTGTCTCCGTTTGGCCTTTCGAGCCCCGGCGAAGTCTTCACCAATGGGTTTTTCCAGACTGGCGCCCTGCAACTAGGCGCAGTCTTTGATACGGGAACCCACGTACGCACAGTTTTGCGTTTCTCCCCTGATGCGACTGTTTTTGCTATCGACCCATTTGCCGGACGACTGGGAGTCTACGATCCCTCATTGAGCATTCAGATTACGCAGGACTTGCCGAGCTTCGGTCTGCCGGTTAGAGCCGAAGCCGTGCTCGATGCTCGAAACCTATTAGACGCTCAGACAAACACGGAAAACAGAGAAATACTTACGCAACTGCTGACCGGGCGCCGTTCGGTCCGAGGTGGCATCTCCGTCAGGTTTTAGAAGAAGGGGAGGTTAGATTTTAAGACAGTGGGTGGAGAGTGTCCCTCTTCTTCGATCTAAGGCCCCTTTTTCGTTAAGCCCCACCTGAACCCGGTTTCTCCAAAATCATGGAAAACTACGAAATATTGAATTAAGCGGAGTCGCGCTTCCAAGTCAGCTTTTTTTCGGGTTTGTTGCCAGAGCGACTAAAGGCGCCATAGATCCAATGTATTCGAGCCCGGCACATAGTTTCAACGAGCAAGACTCATCGGCGCCTTTGATAGCAGCTATGGGAAGCCCTTGGGAACATACCTTGCTTTTCCAACTCGAGTTCGGAGTTTTGGCGTGAGCCAGGAAGTTTGAAACTGTGAAAAGATCGGTTCTAACAACTGGAACTTGGATGGTGCTGATCGGGGCAGCTCTTCTTGTCGCGGCCGGCTCCCTTAATTTTGCCCAGCGGTCCCGCCACGAAACGCCTCCCTGGGATGGAGTGAGATGGGTCGATACCCGGCAGGGAATCCTGGCTGAGACAGTGGAGCCAAACTCCTCTGGCGCCCGAGCTTGGATTCTGCCCGGCGACCGGTTAATTGCTGTTAGCCTGGATGGCGTCAGAAGAGACGAAATCGCGGGTGCGAAACATGTGCAGATGTATTTGGATCAAGCCCAGGTTGGGGGACAGCTTCACTACCTCATCGAACGGCCCTCCTACCCAGAAGAGAGTCGCCTGTATTTCGCAGACCTCGACAATCTGGATGCGACTCACAAGTGGACACCCCGCGATCTCTACATCAACCTGATTGGCCTGGTCTATCTTTTTGTCGGTTTCTTTGTGCTTTTCAAGCAAGGTGGCCGTGCGCCATTTGCTCTGCACTTCGCATCGCTTTGCCTGGCGGCTTTTGTTTTCCATTTCTATACGCCGGTAGGCAGTTATAGAGACCTGGATCTGGCAATCGCTTTTCTGAGGAATGCGGCTTTCATTCTGTTCCCACCTCTCTTTTTGCACTTCTGTGCGGTTTATCCGTCGAGACAGCAACTGTTTACCGAGCGGCGTTGGCGCACGGCTCTAATTTACCTGCCCGCCGCGGTTCTCCTCCTGCTGGCCAGCTTTATCTACCTTCGCGATTTTTTGGCGGGGGGCATTCCCTTCCTGCGACACATTCCAGTTGTGTCTGAATCGTTCGTCGCCTTGTTTTGGAGGCTGAGCTTCTTTCACTTTGTGACTGGGCTGATTGCGAGTGCCGTGTTGCTCGTGAGGACCTGGGTCAGGGCGAAGAGCGCCGTAGTTCGCCAACAGCTGAAGTGGGTTGTGTGGGGTTCCTTGCTCGCAATTGCTCCCTTCACTTTGCTGTATGCGGTTAGTTATCTCTTTGGCGCACAAAGTGACCCCTGGTTGACTGATGCCGCGGTCTTGCCACTGATTCTTGTTCCACTCGCATTTGGCTATTCAGTTATTCGCTACCGCTTGATGGACGTCGAGTTGGTGGTTCGTCGCGTCTTTGTTTACGCACTAACAACTCTGGCGATCGCCTTAATGATTGGATCGGTAGTGTACCTCGCCGGCCTCTATGCGCTGGGGGGCGACGAAAGCTTTACCTCGGGGCAGATTACGTTTCGCGTAGTAGTGGCAATCGTAGCCATGGCTTCGATTGTCATGATTGCCGCACCCGTAAAAAACTTTCTTCAGGAGCGAACCGACCGGCTGTTCTACGGAGAGCGCTATGACATGCGCCATGGCCTGCTCGATTTTGGCCGCACCCTCTCGGCGACCACCGCCTTCGATCCCCTGCTCGATTCGCTAATCAGCCGCTTGCAGGAGGTAATGAACGTAGGCCGCGTCGCGATTTTCGTAGAGGACCGGACAGCGCCATCGGGATACCACCTGGCCCGCGCAGTCGGCCTTTCTTCTGAAATGGTAGTGCCCCCCGACTTTCGCGAGATGATCCGCGTCCGTTCCGCCGAAAACGGTGTGGTCCGGACCGACGATCTCGATCTGGCTCCGGAATCTACCGGCTTCGTACGACGCGCTCTTCACTACTATGTGCCCTGTGTTGTGCGGGGCCGCATGGTGGCCGTAATCGGATTGGGAAGGTCGGCCGATGGCGCCTTACTTTCATCGGAAGACGTCGAGATCCTGCGCACTGTATCCGGATATGTTGCGGTGGCCATCGAGAACAGTCTGCTCTATCAGGAACAGCAAGAGCGCGCTTCGGAATTGAAGCTCCTGAAAGAGTTCAACGAGTCAATCATCGAGTCCATCAATGTCGGCATTGTGGCAGTCGACCTCCAGGGAAGAGTGACGCGCCTCAACCCCGCGTTGGAGTACATCCTGGACATCAAGCGCGATGAATCGATTGGCCAGCACGTGCAGGATCTTTTCTCTGAGGACTTTGCCGAAACATTGTGGCAGGTGCTTGGTGTTGAACGGTGGCGGCAGACGGAGATCCGCAACATTTACAAAATCCACACGGCTACCTGCGCGGGCCGGACACTGGTGCTCAACATCGCAATAACGCCACTGCAGGATTCGCAAGGTCAGACGGGCGCGCTGGTTGTGGTTGAAGACGTCACTTCGCGCATAAGGCTCGAAGAGCGGTTGCAGCAACGCGAGAAACTCTCGTC
>CAZVHN010000336.1:0-2347 GCA_964626895.1 uncultured Chloracidobacterium sp.
GGTCTCGATTCTTGTTTGTAGAACCAGAAGGCCCCCACGCCTGACGCGAGAATCAGAGTCGCGGCGATCGCCAGAAAACGTGGCTGCCAGATTCGAGCAGCGGGCTTTATTGGTCTATCAGAGGCAACCTGGCGGGATGAAGGAACCTGGTCCGTACTCCCCTGAGCATCTAGCTGAGCTTCGAGATACTGCCAAAGAGAATCAGGCGCCTTCATCTGCGGCAGGCGCTCAGCAAACTTCACACCCAATTTGATCTCTTCAAACTCCGCTCGGCACCGGGGGCAGCCAATCAAGTGCTCGGCAACCCCGCTCGCATCGTGAGGCGGCAGCTCACCGTGGCAATAGGCGGACAAGTCTTTGGTAACGTGCTTTGCAAACATCTCTATTCTCCCAAAACTACCTGGTCGCGCAGATGCGCCAACCGTCGCGCCAGTTCTTTGTGGCCGCGATTGAGGCGAGAGGCCACCGTACCTTTCGAACAACCCAGAACATCTGCAATTTCCTCATACGAGAGTCCCTCCATGTACTTGAGCAGGACGGGCATGCGAAACTTTGGTTTCAGTTCGCTGATCGCAGCCTTCACCGCATCGGCAAGCTCTCTGCGCTCGTATCGCCGCTCCGGTGGCTTTCGTTCGCCAGTCCTCTTCAACCCAACCGTATCCCCAAAGCCAAGATGGCGCTTTCTTCGTCGCTGCTCGTCGATACAGGTATTAACCACCAGGCGATGTAACCAGGTGGTAAATTGCGACTCCCCGCGAAACTGACCAATCGAGGTCATCAATTTCAAAAAGATCTGCTGCGTGACATCGCCAGCGGCGGTCTGATCTCCATGAAAGGAATACACGGCTATGGAGAACACCCTGTCTTTGTAGGCTTCAAAGAGCAGCCGAAACGCTTCCCGATCGCCCTGCTGGCAGTCTTTGATTACCCGTTCGTCAATTAAGGGTTCGGACATTACAGCGAGCCGCTCCATCAGTCCCCCTCCATCCGCTCACTTACATTGTTAGACGGTGGCCGAAAGGGATTTCTTCCCGAAAAATGATCTGGCTCGAACCTCAACCAGTCCCGGGGCTGTTGCCAGTGGATGCTAGATTCAACCGGGCCAGCACCGCTCAACCCACAGAACCGTTTGCGGTAGCCAATGGATGCTAGATTCAACCGGGCCAGCACCTCTCAACCCACTGAAAGTAGCCAACCGATCCTGGCATCAACCATCGCTCAACGCTGATAAGTCCAGGAACCACCCTGCTCATAGAGTATACGCAACGGCATCAGCCACCTTGTTTTCGATCCAAAGGCGTCTCTTGCTGCCGCGCTCATCACCATGAAGCCAAATGCCGTAACTTCGAAATGTAATTAGGTATGTCAGGGGGATCCGTTCGTTGTCAGGCTCAAAGTGAGTATGAGGCATCTGGGTGAGTTGAATGCCAATATCCATTGGCTACCGCAAACGGTTCCGTGGTAGAGCGGTGCTGGCCTCATTGAATTTAGCATCCATTAGACAGTAAGGGCGCAAAGTAGAACTTTAGCCCAAAGAGGTTGTTCTTTGCTGCCTAAGTTCTGCTTTGCGCCCGTCGGACCAAAGCAACGTGGCGGTTCGCCCGTCCTGCCGACCCTCGTGGGGTGTTACTGTGTGACTCGCACCAGGAGTTCGGTTCCTGATTCGAGTCTCAGCTCTTTGCTTCCCTTTATTGCCAGCGAGCCGGCGCCGCCCGCTCCGCCTAGGATCAAGCCAATTCCCGCACCCTTGCCGCCGCCTGCAATGGCGCCAATGATCGCGCCAGCCGCGGCTCCGATCCCTGCACGTTTTACGGTTTGGTTGGTGCGGCTACCAGACTCAACGCCTCCCTCATCATCAGCTCGGCCCGCGTCGTCGCCGTAAACCCGAGTGACATAGCCATGCAACGTTCCGCGGCGCCCGTCACTGAGTCGGATCGAGTCAAACGCCAGGTTCATCGAAGTGCGTCCTTTGATTTTTCCTGATTTCTGAATCGAGCTGATATGGCCCGTGACAGTTGCTTCATCAAACCGGGCTGGATCGGTCACCGTGGCGGTGAACCTGTCCCCGACACGCGATTCCTTGCTGGAAAGGGTATCTTCGAGACGAATCCTGAGATTCGTACCGACCGGCACCAGGCGCGTGGCAGGTCTTCGAGTGGAACGCCTGATCCTCGGCTTTGTCTGAGCGCTCACGATAATTCCGGACGAGAGCAATGCTCCAATAATCATGACTACGGGCAGTAACCTTTTTGCAGAAATTGCCTTCATGGTGATTCTCCAAAGAAGCGCATCAATGGCGCGGTTATTTTTCTAAGGTGCTCCTGAAAAAATGCGCAGGAAGCAGAAG
>CAZVHN010000337.1:0-1681 GCA_964626895.1 uncultured Chloracidobacterium sp.
CTGCGTAATCTGCGGATACTATCATGGCTTGGGATGCTAAAAGACAATTGATCTGGCTGGCAGGGGGTTTAACTCTCGGCACACTGATCGCCTACCAGGATGCTCACGACGATGGTGGAACATTCGTTCCGCGCTTCTTCATCTTCATGGAGAGCCTGGTGCTGATCATCATTGGCGTGCTGTTCTACGTCTACTCGCGAAGGAAGGGATGAAGTTCAGAGTTCAATCTTTAGATTGTTGTCTTCTGCCCGGAGCAAGCTAAAGCTTGAACTCTGAACTTCCTAGTTAGGTGGCTGCATTGACTTGGATCGGATCGTGATCCCCTGGTCGCCCACCACCAGCAACCGACGTGCTTCGCCATAGGGCACACTTGAAGGCACGTATGAAAGCACGTACCGGTTCTTTCTTAGTTCATCACAAACGCCCTTGGCCGCTTCAACCGTTTCATCGATAGAAAAGACCAGCCCTCCGGTTCCTTCAACTAATTTTTCAACGACTTGCTTTGGCTTCGGCACATCCCGCCGAATGGCTCCCCGGGTCCGGTCGGGGATTTGGACCGTGTAGACCGTAATATCATTCGCTTGCAGCTCGGAGAGTATCTTCTCAAACGTGGCCTTGCTACCGCGGTCAAGACCATCGCTGATGACTACGATCGCCCGCTTTTGCCCGGCGAGCGGACCCAAAGCCTGCTCGACGACCGCACTCAGGGCGTCGAAGAGGTGCGGCTGGCCTTTCTTCCTGAAACCCTTTAGCGCCGCCTCGATGGACTTGGCGCTATCCGTCCAGTCAGCGACGATCTCGGCTTCCTCATCGTAGCCAACGATTAGCAGTTGGTCCCCTTCGTAGATCTCGTAAGCAAATTCGCGCGTGGCCCTTTCGAGCTTATCGATGTCGGCACGCAAGGTCAGAGAGTTATCAACCAACAGAACTATGCGAGCGGGCGAGGGATCCGGAGTGAGGTTCTTGATGGTCTGTTCTACACCATTATCATAGACGGCAACTTGCTTGCTGGTTATGAATGTCTGTGACTTATCGTCGCGCTTCGCGACGACGCTCACGAGAACTCCACTCTGAGTTGAAGTTTGCTGCCGCCGACCTGCCTGCCCGAGCACTAGACCGCAGAGTGCTGCCAGGAGCAGCAGAACTGCAAGTAAGTTAAGAGGTTTTAGAACCTTACGGCGGTTCCTCGGTTGAGTTGTTGCGGTTCCGCCACGAAGTGACTGGTACATCAGTTCACGTTAATGACGCTTCAATCACCACTGGAGACTTTTGTTGATGAAGCTTTTTCGGAAGTTTTCTTTGACGGGGAGTTATCTTTTGATATTTTGTCAGACTTTTTTGAGTCTTTTTTATCGCTGGCGCTCTTATCGCCAGCGCTGGCTGCCTCAGATTCGGCCTTCTCGGCCGCCTTCTTGCCGTTGCCGGCATAGTCGGTCACATACCATCCCGAGCCTTTGAACTGTATCGCCGAGGCTGAAACGAGTTTTTCTAAACGCCCGCCACACTTGCGACACTTGGTGGGCAGTTTGTCCTTCATTTTCTGAAAGACTTCGGTATGCGACTTACATTTGCGGCATTCGAATTCGTATATGGGCATGGATCGTTAAACTCCTGATCGGGCCGCTGAAGCGCCCATTGAATTATACGGGCCGCCTCGCGGCCTTGCAATGTGAGGTTGGTT
>CAZVHN010000338.1:0-3292 GCA_964626895.1 uncultured Chloracidobacterium sp.
TAATCGCAACTAATCAAGCCGTCGACGACGCGAAACTGCCGGTTGCGCTTGAGGCGGTGGTGAAGCAGTTGCGCATCTCGCTGCCATTTAAGAATTATCGACTGGCAGCCACGCTCATCAATCGAGTCAAAAATGACGGCCGCCTGTCTCTCCAGTGGGTAGGTGGTCCTCTGCTGCCTTCCGCAGCGGCAAGCGTAAATACCCCCAGCTTCAACGAGTTCAAGGTCAACACCGTGAGGCTGATAGTCGATGCGAGTGGCCGGGATGTCGTCCGCATGGACGGCTTCCGTTTCGGCGCCAGAATTCCCATACAGACGGGGACCGCAGTCGCCTCAAACGGGCCTGCCGCTCCCATCATCAACTACGAAAACACCGGACTCAACACTGACATCAGCATGCGCGAAGGGGAGCCGGTAGTAGTTGGAACCTTAAATGTCGGTCCTTCCGGCGACGCGATTATTCTCGTCATATCGGCCCGGCGAAGCTCGAAGCCGTAGGAGCAGATCGCTCACTCCGTTAGGAGTGAAATGTCTATAGACCCAGCACGCAAGGTGATTACCAACTCCGTTCGGAGGAGCGGGGCGTTTCTTGAGCGGTACACATCTAGTTGAGTCCCGCTCCTCCGAACGGAGCCGGTAGGGGGGAATTCGGAGCTATAAACATCTGACCCCTAACGGGGTGAAAACCGCCTTTCCACAATTTGTATCGCCGCAAAGTGACAAGCCGCAGAGATTCGCCGACCCTTGGTGTTTCTTTGTGGCTTTAATTCTTTCTGCCCTTCGGATAGCGGCTCTTTCGTCTGGCACGCAACGCGCTAGGAAATTTCGCCTGAAGGGCCCTAAACTAACTGGAAGGTGAGAAAAGAGGCGTTGCGATTACTGATTGTTGATGATGAAGAGGCCTCGCGCTACGGCATGCGAAGGGCGCTCAGCACGTTTGGTTATGACGTTTCCGAGGCGAATTCGGCCGAGGCGGCCAGGGCACTCGTAAAGCAGCAGGAGCCGGACCTGGTGCTTCTAGATGTGAATCTTCCGGGCATGAGCGGGCTGGACTTTCTGCGCGAGCTAAAAAGCTCAAACGGGAACGGCCCGCTCGTAATCATTGTTACCGCCCATGGTTCCGAGCGGATGGCGGTGGAGGCAGTTAAATCGGGTGCTTACGATTACCTATCAAAGCCGTTTGAACTTGATGACCTGCGATTGGTCATAAAGAACGCCGTTGAGACGCTGCAACTCAGACGAGAGAATCTTTCACTTCGCAGACGAATCGAGATTGAACGATCTCAGCGTGGCGCCCTGATCGGAAACTCTGAAGGAATGCAACGAGTGCGCTCGATGATCGAGAAGGTCGCAGAGACCGATGCGACTGTGCTGGTGCGAGGGGAATCCGGCACCGGCAAGGAACTCGTGGCGCGCGAGATTCATGAGCGAAACAGCGCTCGCTCCACCGAAGCCTTCGTAGCAGTTAATTGTGCGGCCCTGCCATCGGAGCTGATCGAGTCGGAGCTCTTCGGTCACGAAAAGGGCGCATTTACAGGAGCGGCAACGCGGCGACAGGGCAAATTCGAGCAGGCCAACGGCGGCACGCTTTTCCTCGATGAGATTGGCGACATGAGCGCGAATGTTCAGGCGAAGCTGCTGCGTGCCCTGGAAGAAAGACGTATCGAACGACTGGGAGGTAATGAGTCGATTCCCGTCGATGTCCGAATTGTCAGTGCCACGCATCGTCCTTTGGAGCAGGAGATCGCGGCCGGTAATTTTCGCGCCGACCTCTTCTATCGACTTCAGGTTGTGACCATCGAAATCCCGCCGCTGAGAGAACGGCGCGAAGACATTCCCTTGTTGGCTGAAACATTTGCCCGCGCCGCCGCGGAGCATTTTGAGTTGCCCGCGCGACCGATTGGCCAGGGCACACTGCGGCGCCTGGTTGAGTACAACTGGCCAGGCAACGTTCGGGAATTGAAGAACACAATGGACCGTGCGGTGATCATGGCAGAGGGCGATGAGTTAAGCGCACGCGATCTTCCTGGTGAAATAACCGCCGGCTCTCAGCAGATTGCCACCGATCCTCCGGACGCCGACGAGGGAGGTTTGAAGGTACCTTTCACCGCCGATTTTCGGGAGGACCGGCGCGAGTTTGAACGGCGCTACATCAGTCGCTGCCTCGAACACACACAAGGCAATGTGACCCGGGCCGCCGAGATCCTGGGCATGCATCGGCAATCTCTCCAGCACAAACTTCGGCAGCTAGGTTTGGGCCGGCGCTATGTTGCAGTTGGCGCCGATGCTCAGGATGATTCCGACGAGTGAACGGGTTAGCCACAAAGGTCAGCTGCTGACACACGAGGACTTCAGAACCGGGAGCGGTAGAGACTGTGTAAAGCCCCCCAAAGTGCGTACATTAATTTGCAGGTCGGGAAGGTGGACCCTGTCCCCGCCTCAACCTTAAAAGCCACTCAGCAAAAC
Source organism: uncultured Chloracidobacterium sp. (assembly GCA_964626895.1). Taxonomy (GTDB): domain Bacteria; phylum Acidobacteriota; class Blastocatellia; order Pyrinomonadales; family Pyrinomonadaceae; genus PSRF01. The sequence goes on from CAZVHN010000338.1 coordinate 2,466, forward strand.
TCTATATCCTCATCTCCTCTTTTCAAAGGATTCAGTTTCTGCAGCTCATCAAGAAAAACCTTGCAGCATTCGGGGTCAGTGAAGACAGGCGTGCGGTCGAGGAAGTTGCCGGTTATATAGTGGAGTGCGCCTGGGAGATTGAGGTTCGACCATTCGCGAGCCATGTGAGGCAGCTCCTTTGGTGAGAATGAATTGAGTTGTCAGTCTAAACGATTCTGGTTTTCATCGTAAGAGCGGGGACAGGGTCCGCCTTCCAGACCTGCAAATTGGCGAGGCTTGAGCAGTCCTATCGCGAAGCTTCCGCTAGGATGGTAGTTGAGACTCAAGATTGATATCTTGGCGCCCGTGATCCTACGTCAGAGCACACAATCCTTGGAATATGCTGCCAGGACCATCTCAGATGGAGGTCTGATCGCATTCCGCACCGATACCTTCTATGGCCTCGGCGCCGACCCGCTGAATCCGCTCGCCGTCCGCAGAATCAGAGACCTGAAGAGCAGGGAAGACACCAAGCCGATTCTCCTTCTGGTTTCCGATTACGATATGGTCGCGAACTTCATCACGGAACCCTCTGAGCTCTTCCTGTCGATAGCGAGTCGTCATTGGCCTGGCCCGCTCACACTAGTCGGCAACGCGCGTCCAGAATTACCCGAGGAGTTAACCGCGGGAAGCGGAACTATCGGTTTGAGGCTCCCAAACGACGACGACGTGCGTTCTCTCGTACGTGCCTGTGGCGGGGCGCTAACGGCAACCAGCGCTAACCACTCTGGCGGTTTGCCGGCGCGAAGCGCTAAAGATGTAGAGGCTTACTTCGCGGCTGGTATTGA
>CAZVHN010000339.1:0-2500 GCA_964626895.1 uncultured Chloracidobacterium sp.
GCGAAGGACAACATCCTCGTCAATAACGTCTGTCCCGGCAGAATCGCCACCGACCGCGCGAAAAAATTAAATCAGGCGCGCGCCGAGCGCATGAAGCGGACGGTGGAAGAGATCGACAAGGAGATGGCGGGGGAGATCCCCTTGGGTCGCTATGGCACGGCCGATGAGACCGGAGACCTGATCGTCTTTCTCGGTTCGGAGCGGGCGAGTTATATCACCGGCGCTACCATCCAGGTCGATGGCGGGCTGGTGAGGGGGCTTCAATAATGGTTCATTTCGTCATCCAGTGGGATCTGCCGGACCAGAAGGCGAACCTGACGATCTACGCCAACAAGGCCAAAAACGATTGGCTGCCGGCCACGCTTGCGCACCGGGGAGTCGTTGAGATCCGCAATTACCGCAATCCCCTCGAAATCACGCCGCAGGTCGCCATCACCATCGACTTTGAATCTCTTGACGCTTGGCGGGATTTCATCGATTCGGAGGACTATATCCGCATCATGCGCGAGCTGCGCATCCTCGGCTGCCACAACGTCACCGTCAACGTCTGGTCCCCCTCCCGGTACTTTCCGGAATCGGTCAAGCCGGAGACGAAGTAAGGTACGGGGCGGAGCAAAAGTCAGCGCGGTTTTTTTTTGCCGCCTTTGACGAGAGAAAGCCGCGCGCCTTTTCTGCTGTTGCTTTCGTTCAGGAGGCATTCCCAGTCGATCAGGGTCAGATAATCCTCCGCCGGGCTCGACTCGCAATCGTAGGTTCTTAGGAACCTAGCGTAGCTTCCGTGTTTTTTTTCGTAAGCCCTGACCTGTTTCTGAATTTCCTTGAGAGAGAGGGTGGAATAATCCACCTCCCGTTCCCCTTCGTCTCCCTTGATCGCCAAGATTCGACTCATCGAGCAATCTCCTTTATCCTCGGCAGAATTTCGTTAATGATCCGGCTCAATTCCGCTTCGCCTTCCTTTGGCTCTTTAAATGGAGTCGCAAGCTTCACGTGCAGGTGGGGCGCGAGGCTCTTCCTGCCTTTCCTGATTTCGTGGCTATCGTACCGAACCTCGTCGTACCATCCATTGGCCTTCCGATAGAAATGGATTTTGTATTCAATGACGGCGCGCGATTCTTTGTCGCTAACGGTAACATTAAGGCACTTCCAGTTTTCCTGCGCCACCGAGCCAGTATTTCAAAGTTCAGAAAAAGCTGCAACTTGACCGGCTTCACATGGCGGCGTAGGGCCAAATTTCCTTCAGCCGCAGAATGAAAATTCCCTGATTCTTCTCGCTGACGTAGATGCAACCGCGATAATCCTCCACGCCGAGGATTGACATATGGCAACTCCGCGGATAATCTCGGCCAACAGAACCGCCATCTGGCTGTCGTGAATGGAAGCTAAATTTGTGCGCTTGATTCCGAGGTCCCGGGACGGTTTTCATAGCCCAAAAGCGATCAGAAATGAAGATTCAGGTTCGTAAAGGACTGTTGTTGCTTGCGACGGTTCTCCTTGCGACCGGCTGCGCGATGATGGGAGTCGCTCCAATAACCGCCGTGGGCTATAATGTGCGGGGCGTTGCCTATCGAGAAAAGGGCCAATACGACCAGGCAGTCGCAGATTTTACCAAAGCGCTGGAGATAAATCCGAAATTCGCAGTGGCCTACACCAATCGAGGCTGGACCTACCGGGAGATGGGGCAGTACGACCGAGCGATTTCCGACCATACCAAGGCCCTGGAGATAGATCCAAAGTTTGCTTCGGCCTACAGCAATCGAGGCTTCGCCTATCTCGGCAAAGGCCAGTACGACCAAGCCATCGCCGACTACAATAAAGCACTCGAGATAAATCCAAAGATCGAGGCCACCTACCTCAATCGGGCTCTTGCCTACGAGGGAAAGGAACAATACGACCAAGCCATCTCGGATCTCACCAAAGCCCTGGAGATAAACCCAAGGTATGCGGCGGTTACAACCAACGGGGCCGCGCCTATTGGAGCAAGCGCGAGTATGACCGAGCACTCGCCGATTACACCAGGGCACTGGAGATCAACCCACAATACGCGGTTGCCTATTACAACCGGGCGATCGCTCACTATTATCTGCGACGTTACGACAACGCCTGGGATGATGTTCACAGCCTGGAGCGCGTAGGTTACCAAATGAACCCGGAGTTTCTTAAAGACCTTCGTGCGGCTTCGGGAAGAGAGAATTAGGGAGGATCGGAATGAGACCGCTGTACGCCTGGATCGTCATCGCTCTGTTCACGGCCGCGCCTTTAGCAGAAGGCGCGGAAAAGGTCCAATCGGGAACTTATGAAGTCTTGCTCGACACGGCGCCTGCCTGGGCATTGCCGGGCATTGAGCCCGCCGCCGCGACGCCTGTCGACGCTGGGACCGGGACCAGCTACGCGCTGGTCGACTGGCAGTTTAACTGGCGCGCCGAGGAATCTGCGTACTTCACGCGCATTATCGTTCGCGTGACAAACAACGAGTCGCTCAAGCTGGCCGGCGAGATCACCA
>CAZVHN010000340.1:0-12553 GCA_964626895.1 uncultured Chloracidobacterium sp.
CTGTTTTTAGCAAATTAAAATGTCCGGTTTTCTTAGCAAGTGAAATGTCCGGTTTTTAGTTTGGTTATTTCCATCAATTTATCCAGCAGTAGCTGTGGGAATGTGGAAAAGTCAGGCGGCTTTTTGGCCTGACTTTTCCAAGCCGCGGGGGGAAGCGACGGGTTTGGTCGCTTTCCTCGGCGGCGTCATTTCCATAGCTGGCTGGCCGTCAGCTGTGTAGCGGCCAACCCGATGTGGTCCAAAGGTGATAGAGATGGTCTGGTCCAGATGTTCATGCACTGTGACTCTGCAGCCCGCCAGGGTCGCTCGTATTTTGGATCGTTCCAGTTGCCACACTCTGTTGGCAAAGCTCACCGTGTTGTCGCGAGCTACCACGCGCTCATGTTGCAGTGAGAAAACTAAGTCCAGTTCCTTCCGCCGGGCGGGAACGAATGCCGTCCCGCGCTCGGTAGCTTTAACACTGAACCGCCGGTTGAACTCCTTCACATATTCCTCGCGAAGGAACCGGTTGGCCGCTTCTGGGGTTGTGATCTTTCTCAAGCGCAGCTCTGGCGGCAGCCGACCTTGCCAGGTGCCGAAGCCTCGTTCACTGCGACCCCGTGCCTGCGGCGAATAGGCCGGAATCATCTGCACTCCCAACTCGCGCAAGGCCCTGCCCACCTGCGTCAAACGAGTGTGGTCCACGGGCTCGTCAGCCTTCGGCGTCAGAAAGAAATGACTGGCTCGGTCGCTATAAAGGGCGCAAAACAGCCCTTGCTGCTCAATCACCTCCCGCAAGCCGGCCAACACGGTGCGGGTCGATTCCTCCGCCACCAACTGCGCGTAGTAGATCTCACTGGTGGCGTCGTCCATGATTACCAGTAAGTCATACCAGCGATGGTCACAAAACCACTGGTGCTGACTGCCATCGATGTGCAGCAACATGCCTGGCAATGGTCGCCGCGGCCGTCGCTTGCGATGTATTCCACGCTTCCGGCTCGGCTTTACCAGTCCAGCTCCCTGCAACGCTTTCTTTACCCAGGTGTAACTCAGCTTGATGTTGTGCTCCTCCACTAGCTTCTCGTGAAAGTGGCGCACGTTGAAGTCAAAGTACTGTTCCTGATACAACCCCAGCACTTCCTCCACCGTTGCCAACGGCACCCGCTTCGGTGACGGCACCCCGCGCCGCCGGTCAAACAAACCTTCATACCCTTCATGCTCAAACCGCGTGTGCCAACGCTGCATCTGCCGGCAACTGATTCCAAGTATCTCCGCGGCCTGGAACCAAGTGATCCGCTTGGCCATTGCCCGTAACATTACCTCTTGTAGTTTCATCGCCCGCTCCACTGCGGCCGGTCTCATTTGCTGCATCCCAGCATACTGGCATGCAGCTCTGACCCCCGCCGCTCAAAGCGGACACTTCATGTGTTAATGACACCGGACATATCATGTGCTAACGACAGGTTTGTGGGGCCTTCCTTGACACCTGCAAAGGCTGACTGTTACCCTACGCGGTCTTTTCCTATGGCGGTTTTCCAGCTTTTGTTCACAAAGGAGCTTGCTTGAGTAACGAATCAGGTTACGTATTTACCTCAGAGTCTGTCACCGAAGGTCATCCCGACAAAATCGCCGATCAAATCTCAGATGCAGTACTGGACGCAGCACTAGCTGAGGACCCAGCCGCGCGTGTCGCCTGTGAGACTTTGGTCACGACGGGACTGGTCGTCATAGCCGGTGAAATCACCACAAACGCTCGCATCGACTACACCAGAGTAGCTCGCGACACAATACGGGATATCGGCTATACCAGAGCCAAATTTGGTTTCGACTCAGAGACTTGCAGTGTGTTGTCAGCGCTTGACCGGCAGTCGCCGGATATTGCCATGGGTGTGGACACGGGGGGCGCTGGTGATCAGGGATTGATGTTCGGCTTCGCGTGCAACGAAACCCCCGAATTGATGCCGCTACCAATTCAGCTGGCTCACCTACTTGCTCGACGCCTCTCCGAAACCCGCAAATCAGGTGAACTACCCTACCTCAGACCTGATGGGAAGTCCCAGGTAACCATCGAGTATCGCGATGGCCGGCCATTCAGGGTCGAAGCAGTTGTTATTTCATCGCAGCACGACCCGAATGTCACCACCGACCAGTTGCGCGCCGAGATTCAGGAAAAGGTTATTCAACATACCGTTTCAGCAGAGCTGCTGGACAAAGATACAAAATACCATATCAATCCGACAGGCAGGTTTGTCACCGGCGGACCACAGGGAGACGCTGGTCTAACCGGACGCAAGATCATTGTGGACACGTACGGCGGGTATGCCCCACACGGTGGTGGCGCGTTCTCGGGCAAGGATCCAACGAAAGTCGATCGCTCGGCGGCTTACATGGCTCGTTACGTGGCCAAGAATATTGTCGCCGCTGGTCTTGCGGATCGGTGTCTGGTTCAACTGGCGTATGCGATTGGCGTCGCCGATCCGGTCTCAGTGTTAGTCGACACGAGCGGCACCGGCCGCATCAGTGAGAAGGCTTTGTCGAAGCTCGTGCGTGACAGTTTTGAGTTAACGCCGCATGGAATCATTGCAGAGTTGCAGCTACGCCGGCCCATCTACAAAGCCACCGCGGCATACGGACATTTCGGACGTGAGGAAGACGGTTTCAGCTGGGAAAAAACTGACAAGGCTGAATCACTTCGAGCGGCCGCAGGCATCTGAGTCTTACCAGACGGTCCGCTGTCTGAATTTATTAATTTCATTTCAAAAGAGGAATCCATTAAAAATGAGTGCAACACGATCGCTCGAGTATGATGTGAAAGACGTGGGATTGGCTAGTAAGGGTAAGCAGCGCATCGAATGGGCTGAAAGAGAAATGCCCGTACTGCGCTTGATCAGGGAACGTTTTGGTGACGAAAAGCCGTTGACTGGAGTGAGGCTTCTTGCCTGTGCTCACATAACCACTGAAACTGCGAATTTGGCCAGAGCCCTGCAGGCCGGCGGCGCCGAGGCCGTCCTGATCGCCTCCAATCCCCTGTCCACACAGGATGACGTGGCGGCGTCTCTGGTTCACGACTGGGGCATTCCAGTCTATGCGATTAAGGGTGAGTCAACGGAGACCTATAACCGTCACGTGCGCACCGCACTTGATTACCATCCCGACATCGTAATTGACGATGGATCCGATGTGGTTGCAACTCTGATTAAGGAACGACCTGATCAGGTCAAGGAAATAATCGGTTCCACGGAAGAGACAACAACTGGAATCCAGCGCCTGGAGGCGATGCTGAAAGCCGGCGTCCTGACCTTCCCTTCGATTGCCGTCAACAACGCGCAAACTAAGCACTTTTTTGATAATCGTTATGGTACCGGCCAATCGACCCTGGACGGGATTATTCGCGCTACAAATATTCTTTTGGCAGGAAGAAATATCGTAGTGGTCGGTTATGGCTGGTGCGGTAAGGGCGTCGCGCTGAGAGCGAGAGGCATGGGAGCCAACGTAATCGTCACTGAGATCGATCCGATTAAGGCTGTGGAAGGCGTGATGGACGGTTTCCGGGTAATGCCAATCGCCGAGGCCTCTGCAATTGGCGACATATTTATTACCGTTACCGGAAATCGGCACGTAATTGATGGCCCGCACTTCCAACGAATGAAGGATGGAGCGATCGTCTGCAACAGTGGTCACTTCGATCTCGAACTCAATTTGAGGGCACTTGCCGAAATGTCCGAAGCGCCAGTGAACATGCGCCCCTTCGTCGAAGAGTTCAAGATCAAGGTCAGCGGCAAGCGCATTATCGTACTCGGTGAGGGTCGCCTAATTAACCTGGCGGCGGCCGAAGGACATCCAGCCAGCGTGATGGATATGAGTTTTGCCAATCAGGCTCTTTCAGTTGAATACCTTGTGAAGGAAAAGGGTAAGCTTGAGCCTGGGGTACATCTATTACCGAAGGAAGTTGACAAAGAGATCGCCAGCCTGAAACTCCGGGCGCTGGGAATGAGTATCGACACCCTCACGGCGGAACAGGTCGAGTACATTGCGAGCTGGGAAACCGGCACCTAGGCCGGTCACGTACGAACTCGAGAAAGCAGGTAGGTCCCTGCAGCAGCAAATATGATTGGCGGGGACCAACCGGCTACGGCCGGCGGAAGTAACCCGAGATTACCAAGCTGTTGTAAGCCACCTCCTACTCCCCAATAGGCAATGCTCAGTCCTACCGCGGCACATAGGGCTATTATTGTTCCCTTCCTTCCAAATGAGAGAGCCAGCGGGATTCCGATGAAGGCCATCACTACCACACCAAAGGGCGTCGCGTACTTTCGTTGAAGGGCAACCGCAAGGGCTGAAACCTCCATCCCGCGGTGTTTAGCCGTCTTTAAATAACTGCTTAAACCCGCGGTGCTTAACTGAGAGGGCTTGTCAATGGTCGGCTTAAACACCTGTAAAGGCTCGGCTGGTATCTCTTTCGTCTCCGCAACTTGCCGTCCCACTTCAAGTCCGCGAAAGTTAAACGTCTCGGCCCTGGTTATCGCCATTCGATTGGCGGCAACCCAAGTGCCCTCAGTTCCGGTCGTCACACTGGTCAGATGAACTCCGGCCGGATCAAACTCATAAATCGCCGGCTCGTTAAGAGAATTACCCTGGGTGTCGAACTCATATGAATAGAGGCGATTGCTCTCCGCGGAAGCCAGCCACTGGCGACCGGTTCCTGTGATCGCCCTGGGCTCACCGCCTCGAATTTGCGCCCGCAACTTGTCTTGCGTGAGGTTTGCGTTCGGCATTAAGTGTTCCTGTACCACCCAGGTACCGGCCCCTGCCGCGAGCGCAAAAAACAGGCCTGGAAGCATTAAGCGGTAGACGCTTTGCCCTGAAGCCCACCATGCGATTGTCTCACTCCGCCGCGCGAGCAGCGCATAGGTCATCAACACGGCAATAAGCATTGTTGCAGGGAAAAGTTCGACCGTGATTAAGGGCAGCAGAAAAAGAATATAGCGGGCAACTAGCCGGGCCCCTACCCCATTTCTGGCAATGAAACGCCACATTTCAAAGAGAGTGAAAATAATGAAGACTGAGACAAGAGAGGCAAAGGCTAGTAGGAAACTCAAACCCAATGTGCGGAAAAGACCAATGTCCAGAAGACTAGGAAAGCCAAAACCTCCGACCCACTTGGTGTGTAACGCTGCCGATTGGGTTGTGTCGGGGTCGGTTGGCCTATGGGCCTTTCTGGATCGCAAAAACGACCAGGCAGAGACCGGAACTCGATTAACAGCCAGCAAGACGAAGCTCAGGAGAAGCATTAACGCCGTGGCGGCCCATAAACCTATCAATGGTGAAACTATTCCGGCCCGAGCTAGAGATTCACCCAGCAATGAAACCAGGTAATAGACAATCACGATCAGGAGCGCCAGTAAAACCCCTACGCCCCGCCCGCCTCTTCGGACTTTCATACCTAGCGCTCCGCCAAGCAGCGCGAATAAGAATGGAGAGACAGAGAGCGCAAGTCTTCTATGAAGCGTTCTCTGCCCTGCCCTACTTTCCTCAGGTTGACCGGAAGAAGCCTCCTTTCGGAGTTCCCGCCATTCCAGTTCCTCTGGCCCCATCTCACTCTCATTTATGCGCTTGAGTATCTCTGCGCGCCCTGTGTTTATCGAGATACGCAGTTGGTCCAGACGCTCGACCACGTATGACCCTTGATCGACGTTGTTGGGGGCCGGGATTTTCGTCGCAACTGCATCGCTGAGTACTAACTCCGATTTCTCGCCCGACGAATCAATCCGACCTGAGCGAGCAGTTACCACCCGGTTCGAACCGTCGGGTTGCTGGGCATAAATAAACACCCTCCCCCATGAGCCCTGGGCCTTGTCGCCGTCTCGAACATAAATCACGTACCCGGGAATTTCGGTATTGAAGTTTCTAGGTTCGACTGGAGAATCCAGCTTTCGCAGCGCTCCCTGCAGCGCGGCCTTCTTAAGGTCTCGAGCAGCCTGCGGCGCCTCCTTCATTTGAATGTACGTTGTGGCGAATGTTACGAGCAGTCCAATCATGAGAACCGGCCATAACAGCGTCCAAGTACCCACGCCGGCGGCCCGCATGGCTACGATTTCGCTATCGCTTCCCATCCGAGCAAAACCGATCATGACTCCCGCGAGCACCGCCGCGGGCAGAGTGAAAACCAAAACGTTTGGCAGCAACGCCAGAGACACGTCGGCGAACAAGGAAAATGGGATTTGGGTGTAGAGGGCAAGCTCGGCAAGTCGTCCTGATTGCTGCGCGAACAAGACCGCCGTCAGCAGGAAAAGTGAAAGGAACACATAAGGAAGGGCCGCTCTTACGGTGTAGCCGGGAATTAATCTTCTGCCCGATATCATTGTCGACACAGTTCGCTCTGCAAGTTAATGTAATACTTTATGGAAATGTCGACCTCACTCTTGGCTGCCTCTCGAGCACCCGCCCAAGTAAACTATGGGTTAGTTCAGCCAACTCTCGGAGCGTCTTAGCCGGGACTTCCCGGGATTCCTCAACAAACACACAAGGAGCCAGTTTCTGACTGGCACGAAGTTGTCGGTGCAATTTGTCCGAAAGAGCCGTGCCCATTCCCTGACTGCATGACCGGCATCGAAGCACCAGATCCGACCCCAAAAACGCGATCCTGTTTTCCTCGAATGTGAGATGGCATTCCGCGCAGCGTTTGAGATCCGGTAGGAACCCTTCTAACTTCAGCAACCAGATTTCGAAGTATCTTAGGACCGTCTGCAAGTCAATTGGGGATGCGGCCACCGCTTCGAGGCAGGCTTTCACCATTCTAAAGAGCTTTTCATTGGCTTGATGAGGGGGGGAAAACTCGATCACCAGATCAGCCATGTAGGCCAATCCCGTTAGCGTTGCGGCGTCGGATGAGAGATGGAAGTGTGACTTTAAGATCTCAGCCTGGCGCAACGAAACGAGGTCCTGATTCTCCTTCTGGTAGTAGCTGATCTGAAGGAGGGTGAAAGGCTCAAGGGCGGCGCCAAATCTATTTTTGAGTCGCCTGCACCCTCGGGCCACTGCCCGCACAAGGCCATTGGCACGGGTCAACAAGACGACAATCTTGTCTGCCTCAGCAAGATTGTAGGTACGAAGTACCAGTGCCTCAGTCTCACAAAGACCCATTCAATCTAACCTCTTAATTGCTTGTCAGAACGGGGAGCGGTAGCGACCCGGTCCCATCAAGAGCGACAACCCGGTCGCTACCCCTCGCGGTTCTGACAGACCACCTTCCGACTACAACCACTTTCAGAAAGGAAGAAAGTAGAGAATCCAGCCCAATGCCAAACCAATTATCATGAATTCAGCAAATACTCTAAGTCCGTAGAGAAATCGATCGTTATTGGTGTCTTTCGCCACCGTGCCGAAAACAACCGCAGCGAAGACCGCGAATACGGTCATGACCAGAAAATGTCTCAAGACTTCCTCCCGGCGGAGATATCAAACGCGTCAAGCATCGCTAGATAGTTGAGCAAGCCAGCGATCAACAGAAACGTGTTGCCATATTCGTAAGTCGCTCGTGCAGCCTGCAGCGGATCATCTGAGAATCCGAACCCCAGGATCCAGCAAAGGAAATACAGCAGGCCGGTGCCGAGGTTGGCTATCATCGGAGGAATCTGCAGCAGCGCCGAGTAGCCCTGTTCCCCCCCGGAGTACTTAAACAAATGTCCGCCCATTATCAGTCCGCTGACAAAACATATCCAGATTGTGCCGCCGAGAAGCAGGGCCCGCCCCCAATGCCCCTGAAGCAGATGTCCCGCACCAGGGAAAATCCACCCGGCCGTTCCCATCAGCCAGGCTTTCGCGAGTGGTCTTTTACCAGACGCGTCTCTCGTTTGCTCTTTGCTCAATTCAACCCTCCAATCGGTCAACCACTCTTCTCTACTACGCACACAAGATACGCCAAGGTTTTACTTTAACCACAGCAAGGCATCCTCGAAGTTCAAATCGATCCGTCTCGATCCGCCTTAACTGACTCCTGGCTTGGGATCCGTTAAGCCTCATCCTTCCCTTTAAAAGTCGGCATATCGACTCTTAAACACTCACATTAACAACCAGTCCGGAGCGCTTAGTACAAGAGGTACCGTTCCCTAACCTTCATAAACTCCGTCAGCGAGTCCTGCCAGCTATCTACTATTGCTTCAACTGTGCTTCCCTGCTCGATCGCTTCCCTCAACTTTGCCGTCCCCGCAATCACATCAAATGGATTACGATCATAGACGTACTCATAGGGTGGTTCCTTCCAACGAAAACTTTCGGTGTACATGTCATACGCCACCTTGACCATCGCTACTCCGACCGTCACCGGCTCAAACTGATTCCGATTTAGCACGTGGATTTGAACGCCACCGCAACTTGTTCCGGCGTGTTTCTGGAAGGTGGGTCGGAAAACGCAGCTTCGAAAAGAAACGCCAGGCAGACTCAGGCGATTGAGTTCCGCAGCGTATTCATGAGGAACGATGTACGGCGCGCCGATGAGTTCAAAAGGACGAGTAGTTCCCCTCCCCTCGGAGATTTGCGTGCCTTCGAAATGAACCGTTCCCGGGAAGACAGTAGCTGACTCAACTGTTGGAATGTTTGGTGAGGGCATTACCCACGGGGCATCTGTTTCATCGTGCCAGGATTTCCGGTTCCACCCTTTCATCATCACCACTTCCAGTTCACAGCCGATGCCGAAGTGATCGTTGAACATCAAAGCAAGCTCACCCAGCGTCATCCCGTGTCTGGTCGGTATGGGAAACTGGCCAACGAACGACACCTGATCCGGTTCAAGGACATTTCCGGCCACATCCTTCCCGTTTATTGGATTAGGTCGATCGCACACCAGTACCCTTTTATTGAACGCCTTCGCGGCACGCATGCAATTCGCCATTGTGTAGGCAAAGGTATAGATGCGGCAGCCCACGTCCTGCATGTCAAAAACCAATACATCTACATCCGCCAACATCTCACGCGTGGGCTCTCGGGTTTCGCTGTAAAGAGAATGAATGGGGATCTCAGTTACCTGGTCGACCGAGTGTTCCGTCTCGATCATGTTGTCTTGAACATCGCCGCGAATACCATGCTGAGGCCCAAACAGCACCGTCAAGTTGACATCTGGGTGTTCACAAAAAACATCAGCGGCATGCCGAAGGCTGTGATCCACAGATGCCTGGTTGCAGATCAACCCGACCCGTGCCCCATGCACAAGATCAAGCCGCTCTTCGAGTAATCTCTCAAGTCCGAGGACTGTCTGCCCATTGTGTGCGCCGGATGAGGTTGAATCGTTCCCGGCGATTTGCTTACGCAGAACTTCAAGTTTTAGACCAAGTTCATGTAAAACCTGAGCGGCAAGTGTTTCCTTCTCTCTCAGCAGACCCAACAGCAAATGCTCTGTTCCAATATGGCGATGCTTCAGAGAATCACTCTCTTCGTCGGCGTAAGCCAAAACACGTTTTGTTTCTGATGCGAGGGGAACTTCGACCGATGTAGAAATCTTCTCCTTCGGCAGCGTCGTCCGTGCTTCGATCGCCTCACGAATAGACATGCCATTGTTCCTTCCAGAGGGAGAGCAACGACTGATCAATTCGGGATCTTCTCGTATCACGCCCAGCAGGAGATGCGCCGGCTCGATCATCGGCGTTCCTGCCTGAGAAGCTTCATATCGGGCGAAGAAAATTACGCGGCGCGCTTTTTCCGTATACCGTTCAAACATACGTTTTATCCGCAGAGCACCGAACCGCCATTCACGTTCAAAATTTCGCCCGTGATATGGCGGGCCCAGTCGCTGCATAGGAAGACGATTGGACAGGCGATGTCATCGGAGGTGGCGACTCTCCCGAGGGGAATTGTACGATTTACCGCGTCTAACCGATCTCGATCGGCGAAAACCGCTCTGTTCAATTCCGTATCCACCCAGCCCGGCGCCACTGCATTGACGTTGATGCCGAAAGACGCCAGCTCCGGCGCCAGCGACTTTGTGAACGATATCTGGCCTCCCTTTGACGCCGCATAATTCGAAACGTTTGCTTCGCCTCGTTGGCCGGCCGTGGAGCTAACTATTACGATGCGCCCCGAGCGTTGTTGCTTCATGACGGGAATTGCGGCGCGGCAAACGGTCCACGTTCCCTTCAGATTGACTTCCATCGTTCTATCCCACAGTTCTTCCGACATTTCTTCAACGGCCGCTCCCTCCCAGATACCGGCATTGCAAACCAGGATGTCTATACGCTTGAAGCGTTGGACCGTTTCATTGATCAGACGTTCGGCGTCCCCTAGCTTGGAAACGTCAGCATGAACTGCCAGCCCTTCCACTCCTTTGCTGCGAACTGAAGCTACGGCCGCGTCTGCAGCGGCTCGATCGCGCACATAGTTAACAACTATATGCGCGCCCATCTCGGCTAGCCGATCAACGACGGCTCGACCAATGCCCCGAGAGCCTCCGGTTACAATCGCTACCCGGTCACGTAACTGCAGAGTTTCGTTTGCCACCAAGTTCCTTTCTTGGCCCGGTTGAGTCCAATCAGACTGTGGTCGGCTTTTGTCTCGTCATACGGAACCCTGTTGCGCATTGATTAACTGGGGATGGGTGGTCCGCGCATATTGCCCTGCTTCACTGACGAAACGGCTGAACAAAGCCTGGGAAAGTGGATCTCGCTCCCACCCGAGTTCAGGGTGCCATTGCACTGCCATGACAAACCGATCTGATCGCGGATCCTCGAGGGCCTCGACCAGACCGTCTGATGCCCAGGCGCTGGCAACCAGATCGCGTCCTACAGTCTCAATCGCTTGATGGTGATGGCTATTTACGACAGCTCCATCCCGTTCGGCGAGCAATGCCAGCCGGCTTTCCTCGAGTAATCGGACACGGTGTGATGGACGATCCCGCGGCGGGCCTTGCTGATGCTCTATAGCACCTTGGACCTGCGACGCGATGTCCTGGATGAGCGTTCCACCGCGGGATACGTTTAGTATCTGCATCCCGAAACATATTCCAAACAACGGTAGCCACCTTCGCTCGATCTCTTCGAGCACGAGTAAATCCGTCTCATCTTTGATCGAATGGACGTGGCCCAGCGCTTGATGAGGCTCGTGTCCGTAGCGCAGCGGATCAACGTCCGAATCACTCCCGGGAAGCAGGAGGCCATCGAGACCATCCAACACAGCGGCGATATATTCACTATTAGGAATAAGGCTGATGTGTAGTGGAGCGCCCCCGGCTGCTTCAACTGCCTCGCTGTAGTGGCGAGAAAGATAAAAGCGGTCGGTTTCCAACTCAATCCGCATCGTGATGCCGATACGCGGACGGTAGTCGTGCATCTTGTGAACTTTCACCTCTAACAATCTGCGACCAATTTACCAGCAAGGTATCATAGCTCAAAGTTTGCATTGGCGCTTTTTCTCGACCACCGACCAGTCCTGAATGACCTCGCCTTGACTTACATTCAGGCGACTTTCTATAGTGCTCATTGATAATAATGGGAAAAGAACCTCTCAGCATTCGCAGCACAACCGTCTTACTTGTGCGCAAAGATGATCGTGTGGCGCTTGCTGGTGATGGCCAGGTGACGCTGGGTGAAACCATAATGAAGGCGAGCGCGAAGAAGGTGCGTCGCCTCTATAACGACCGCATTCTTGCCGGTTTCGCAGGGGCTACAGCCGACGCCTTTTCACTGCTGACTCGTTTCGAAAGCAAGCTCGAGCAGTATCACGGAAATCTCGAGCGGGCCGCTATCGAGTTAAGCAAGGAGTGGCGTACCGATAAAATTCTCCGTCATCTCGAGGCCCTCCTGGTGGTGGCCGATAGCAAGAGTTCTTTTCTGCTTTCCGGTAACGGCGACGTGATCGCTCCGGACGATGGGGTACTTGCCATCGGTTCGGGTGGCTCCTATGCATTGGCGGCCGCCCGGGCCCTGATGAAGCACACAAATCTCTCGGCACGCGAAATCGCAGTTGAGGCCTTGAGTATCTCCGGCGAGATCTGTATCTATTCAAATCAAAATATTGTCGTGGAAGAGCTCTGATACGCTGGGGAAAGATCTTACTGGGACTTGGAACGAATTAAGTAATGGTTATTTATTTGGCAGGAGAAGTTGACGAAGAAGTTCGGTTAGACGATATGACCCCTCGTCAGATCGTAGCCGAGCTGGATAAGCACGTGGTGGGTCAGCGCAATGCCAAGCGCGCTGTCGCCATTGCTTTGCGCAATCGAATACGGCGTCAGAAACTCCCACTGGAAATGGCCATTGATGTGATGCCTAAAAACATCATCATGATCGGATCGACTGGCGTTGGCAAAACGGAAATCGCGCGGCGACTGGCGCGCATGTCCGACTCCCCTTTTCTAAAAGTAGAGGCGTCGAAGTTTACTGAAGTCGGGTACGTTGGGCGCGACGTGGAGAGCATGATCCGCGACCTCACCGAGATCGCGGTTGACATGACTCGCCAGGAGAAGATAGAGGAAGTTGCCGAAAAGGCCGAGTTGAATGTTGAGGAGCGAATCCTCGACATCTTGCTGCCGCCTCAGCGTTCCTCCACAAGTCTCTATGATTTTGATTCTCCAACAACAGATGATCCT
>CAZVHN010000341.1:0-4198 GCA_964626895.1 uncultured Chloracidobacterium sp.
CGCGGGGATTGCGACCAACGCGGAAACGCACAGCACCGCCGCGAGAAATGGAAAAAATCTCAAATGAACTTGCGAAAAAGCATTGGATATCATGGGAAACCTCTCTAGATGAAGGGTGAAATGCAGACTAACGAATACAACGACTTAACTTACGTAAAGACGGGGAGCCGAGTTTCGTGGGCGTGTGATATTTCATGCGACCGCAAAGCCGGCATCCAACGCGCCGATTAGCTCATCAACGTGATCCTTGGTGGAATTCAACATCATGCCGGTGCGGATTACGTTTCCGTAGAGTCCGCCCTTGCCAATCAAGACGCCGCGACGCTTGGTTTCCTCAAAGACCTTGAGCACAGCTTCGGGTGCCGGCTCCTTGGTTTCACGGTCTCTTACTAACTCGACGCCCTGCATCAGACCCATGCCACGAACGTCGCCAATGACAGGGTATTTCTCCTTAAGTTCTTCAAGTCGCTGCAGTAGATAGCCACCAACCTCGGCGGCATTCCGCCTCAGGTCTTCCTCTTCGATCACGCGGATTACCGCGAGGGCTGCGGTCATCGAGACGGGATTGCCGCCGAAAGTCGAAAATGTAAGACCCGGATACTTATCTGCCACTTCCGGCGTGGCAACAGTGATACCTAACGGCACACCATTGCCGAGACCTTTCGCCGAAGTAATGATGTCCGGTTCGACGTCCCAATGTTCGATACCAAACCACTTATCTCCGGTCCGGCCCCAGGCCGTTTGTACTTCGTCAGCAATGAAGAGACCGCCGTGATTGCGTGTAATCTCGACTGCGCGTTCAAAGTAACCCGGCGGTGGAACGATGAAACCACCCACGCCCAAAATCGGTTCGGCCATGAACGCGGCGATCTCGCCCGTGGTCGTTGTCATGATCAACTCTTCGATGTCGTTCGCGCAGGCCAGCCCGCATTCCGGATAAGTGAGCTTGAACGGGCAGCGATAACAGTAAGGCGCGCGCGCATGTACGAAACCGGCAACCTGAGCCGGCAAAGGTCGCCAGGTTGAATGCCCCATCGCAGATAGCGAAGTGGCCGAACGGCCGCTGTAACTGTGACGGAGCACGACGATCTCGTGGCGTCCGGTGGCAGTTTTCGCTGCGTGGATTGCCGTGTCGTCAGCTTCGGTACCACTATTAGTAAAAAATGATTTCTTCAAACGACCGGGCGTGATCTGGTGAAGCTTCTCAGCCAGGTCGGACTGCGGCTTGTTAGCGTAAAGCGTGGAGGTGTGTTGCAGCGTTCTAACTTGATTGATGATTGCTTCATTGACCTTGGGGTTCGCATGGCCCACGCTTACGGTCAGCACGCCACCGAAACAATCAAGATATTTGTTTCCTTGATCGTCCCAAACATAGAAGCCTTCTCCGCGCACGAGCGCGATCGGCTCCTGGTAGTAATTAGCCACGGCGGGGAAGAGAAACTCTTTGTGCTTGCGGACGGTTTCGGATTTTGTTGTTTTAGTCTCAACAGTACTCATGAGTTTTCCTGGTGACAGGTTACGAACGACGGCCACCAGCCAGCGGGTAAGAGACGGCCTGAATTAAGATTAACAGGCGGTGCAGGTCACATTGGTGTGACCGCCCTGGTTTCGACGTTAGATAATTGCGAGTGGCGCTGGCTGAAAGCAGCGGCAACCAGAAGAATAATCACGCCGGCGAACAAGAAATCCTGACATACCTGCGCCAGCGTGTAGAGGTTGTTAATGCTGTCGTACGTCCAACCTCTATCCCGCAACCGCGGCAAAAAGTAATACACAAACATGAAAGTCAGTGACTCAAATAAAAATAGTCCCATGCCGAAAGCTGTCAACAGAGAGACTTTGGAGTGGCGCTTCCAGCGTGCGATAGCGAGCACAATCCCGACCAGCGCCAATAAGATAATTGGCAGTCGGCCAAGCAGAAGGTAAGCAGCGTCCATAACTGATCGTTTAGGCTTTTAGCCGTATTTTCCCGCTCTATTCCAGAACTCATCAAGGCTCAAGATCTTTGAGACGAAGGGCGCTGAATGAAAACAGCCAGCAATAAAACACCCAGCGCCAGGGCAAATAGGACGTTGTAAATGATGTTCATTACCGCATAAACGCTTGGCGTACTGTCATAATTTCCGGGACTCACGAACAACCGCGGGACCCATATGAAAACTGGGACAGAACCAAGTGTCAGCAAAATAAGGAACGTTAGAGCAAGTATTACGATCAGCGAGACCCTGGGATGCTGCTTCCAGCGAACCATGGCAACGACAATGCAGACCACCATCACAAAAAGCGAGGGCAACTGCGTTAGTACGTCGTGCAGTAAAGTATAGAGGTCACTAGTAAGGCCTTGCATATAGCGATCCCAAAGGAAGAGTCAGCTCGTTTACAACTCCAGCAGTTAGATCGACTTCGCCAATGAGAAAACAACCTGCCCTTTTTTGCGCTCAGTAGAGGTTGCCCTCGCGCTTTCGCCCAGTGTAGTCAACATAAACAACCTTCAGCTCGGTGTAAAAATCAAGCGCCGTTGATCCCTGTTCACGATCGCCGATCCCCGTTCCCTTGGTGCCGCCGAAAGGAATGTGAGCTTCGCCGCCCGTTGTGGGCGAGTTGATGTGCGTCATTCCGGTTTCTATCTCGTCAACGAAACGGAAGATGCGCGCCGCATCGTTCGAGAAGATGGAAGACGAGAGGCCATACTCGCAATCATTCGCCACCTGCATGGCCTCATCGAAGTCTTTCACCCTGAGTACTGACAGTACCGGTCCAAAGATCTCTTCGCGCGCTATGCGCATGTCGGGCGTGACCTGATCGAACACCGTCGGCTGCACAAAAAATCCCTTGTCGAGCCCGTTGCCGTTTGCGCGGGCACCGCCACATACCAGGGTGGCGCCATCTTCGCGTCCGATATCGATATAGCTCAACACCGTTTTGAACTGGTTCTCATCAACGCTGGGGCCCAGCTCGGTTGTCGCGTCGCTGCCGTTGCCAATTCGCATACTTTCTGCGCGGCGCGCCAGACGCTGAACAAACTCATCTGCAATCTCATTGACGACCACGGCCCGGCTCGTGGCCGTACATCTTTGTCCACTCGATCCGAACGCGCCCTGGGCAGTCGACTCCACCGCCAGATCGAGGTCAGCGTCTTCCAGGATCACTACCGGATTCTTCCCGCCCATCTCACACTGCACCTTGGCGCCGCGCCGCGACGCCTGTTCGTAAAGACGGATGCCAACTCCATTCGACCCTGTGAAGGAGATGGCCTTGACCGCTGGATGATTGATGATCTCGTCGCCTGCGTGTGAGCCAGAGCCCAGCACCAGATTCAGTACGCCTGCTGGAATTCCGGCTTCTTCAAATATTTCCACGATGCGTACGGCGGTAGCTGGGGTTAGCGACGCGGGTTTGAAGACAACGGAGTTGCCGGCTACCAAAGCCGGGGCAATCTTCCAAACTGGAATAGCAACCGGAAAGTTCCAGGGAGTAACGCACGCCACGACACCGAGTGGTTGCTTCAGCGTGTAGGCAAAGTTTGATGGCAGTTCAGATGGAATTGTTTCGCCTGTCATGCGGCGAGCTTCACCGGCACAGAAATCGGCTACGTTGATTGAGCGTTGCAGTTCGCCTCGCGATTCGGCGATGGTCTTACCTTCCTCTCGAGTCAGGATCTGCGCGAGCTGTTCCTTATCGTCGTCCAATAAACGCGCGGCCCGCGCCACGATCCTTCCGCGCGCCGGGGCAGGAGTAGCACGCCAACCGGGGAATGCCCCAGCAGCAGACTCCACCGCCTGCTTGGCCTCCTCTCGCGTAGCCTGGCGAATGATGCCCAGAATGTCGTCGGTGTTAGCCGGGTTCACATTCGGAACGGTCCGCTGGGAATTGGATTCAAGCCATTTGCCACCAATGTAGTTGCGATACGTATCCATTTCTCAAAACCGCTTTACTGTTGTAAAACTGAAGGATAAGAATGCTTTCAAGCCCGGAATGGTAGGAGCAACCTTCAGCACCTCGTGGCCGCCGCCGCCGGCTCTCACCGATGACTCAAGGGAGGCCGTAATATACCATAATGTGCTGACGCGACTCAGCCTTAGCAGGCTGCTGAAAAACTCATTTTTGGAGTGCGGAGGCAAGCGTAGCGCGACTCCGCTTTGGATTGGCGAGCCTTAAACCCCAAAGAATCCAAAGCGCCGTCGCCGCTTCGCTCTGC
>CAZVHN010000342.1:0-2345 GCA_964626895.1 uncultured Chloracidobacterium sp.
ATTGCGCGTGAGCACGTCCGCGCGCGAAATGATTCTTCCCGGCAGCTTGGCTGAGAGTTTTCAGGTGCTGGTTCAGAAAAAAATGTCGACTCACTGTGAAAAGATTTGATCTGTGGGGCCGCGTTTGGTTAGCCTACTTGATGCTGATTATCATTCCCTGGATGACTGGACGTTCCTTACAAAAAGGAACTGCGGCATAACCCATATTGAAATTGAACACAAAGGAGTACATTCCAATGACCACTCGATTCGCACCTAGAACAGCCAAGGGCTCAGTCCTACGTCTAGCTATCGCACCGAAGCTCTTGTGTTTGCTCTTCGCCTTGACGGGTGTGGTTGTGGCAGCCACGCCAACGATGCGTCTTGATTACTACCACACCGGCAAGGCCACACAAGAATTCTTTAGTCTCGACAAGCTTGTTATCGAACCCCTGCCCTGGCCTGGCAATCCGCGCCAGCCCGTCGATCACACGAATCTCGGCAAGTATTTGTTCGAGGTGATTGATCGCAACACGAACCGTGTTATTTATTCGCGCGGCTTCGCCTCAATTTACGGCGAGTGGGAGACCACCGACGAGGCAAAGAAAGCGAACCGAACTTTTCATGAATCGCTCAGATTTCCGGCTCCCGACAAGCCCGTCCAGGTGGTGCTGAAAAAAAGGGACGCAAACAATGCGTTCCGGGAGATTTGGTCCGTTACAATCGATCCTGAAGACATCTTTATCGATCGCTCTAAACATACTTCGCCTGGGCAACTAATCGAGCTTGAGAAGAACGGTGATCCAGCCGACAAGGTTGATTTCCTGATCCTCGGTGATGGTTACCAATCCTCGGAACTGAAGAAGTTTGAGCAGGACGCCCGCCGGCTGCTGGACGTATTGTTTGCCACCTCCCCCTTTAAAGAACGGCGCAAGGATTTTAATGTCTGGGCTATCTGTCCTCCATCAGCCGAGTCAGGGATTTCGAGACCGTCCAGCAAGATCTACCGGCAGACACCCCTGGGGGCGACTTACGATGCCTTTGGTTCAGAACGCTACGTCCTGACCTTCGATAACCGAGCTTTTCGCGAAATCGCTTCGTTTGCTCCGTATGAATTCGTTGAGATTCTTGCCAATAACAGGACGTACGGCGGCGGTGGCATCTTTGGTCTCTATGGCACCGTGGCAGCGCAGAGCAATCAGGCGCCTTACGTGTTTGTTCACGAGTTCGGACATCACTTCGCCGGGCTGGCCGACGAGTACTACACTTCTCCAGTAGCCTATGCTCCGGCCACAGAACGCATCGAGCCGTGGGAACCCAACGCCACTGCGCTTCTTGATCCAAAGAATCTTAAGTGGAAGGATCTGGTCAGACCGGACACACCGATTCCCACGGCTTGGAACAAGGAGGAATTTGAAAAATACTCTCGCGAATACCAGAAACGAAGAAGCCTGATACGAAGTGAAGGACGCCCGGAAGAGGTGATGGAAGCGCTCTTTCTTGAAGTGGGGCAGTTTGAGCACGCTTTCTTCGCCAGAGAGAAGTATTTCGGCAAGGTCGGCGCCTTTGAAGGCGCTATGTACGAGGCGAAGGGCTATTACCGGCCGGAAGTAGACTGCATCATGTTTACGCGCACGACCTCATTTTGTGCCGTTTGTCGGCGCGCGATCGAACGAGTGATCAATCTATACACAGAGCGTTCATAGCGAGGACCTTGGCAAATGGACCGGAACAACGAACTGAGGGGACTGCTGCAGAAGCTCCTCGATTGGGAAGATGCTCACGTAAGTTTTGACTCAGCAGTTGAAGGGGTGCCTCCGGAGGTTCGGGGCGTTCAGCCTGAGGGGTTACCTCATTCGATCTGGCAACTCCTGGAACATATACGAATCTGCCAGCGGGACATTCTTGATTTCTGCCGCGATCCTGATTACAAGGAGCTGAAATTCGAAGACTACTGGCCAAGCACTCCCATGCCGCCCACAGAGGACTCGTGGGAGAAAAGCATCGCCAGTTTTCGGGCCGACCGCGAGCATCTTAAGAAGCTTGCCACAAATCTTAGCATCGATCTCTTCGCGCCCATACCGCACGGCAGCGGCCAGACGTATCTGCGCGAGCTGCTACTCGTTGCCGATCATAATGCGTATCATGTGGGGCAATTAGTTGCCGTTAGGCGGTGGCTGGGCAACTGGAAATCGTAGTTGAGCTTGCGGAAACTTCTTTCAAAAACACCCGCCGGATATCAGACCCCTATTCTTAGAACCAGTTTGTCCTTCCGCGGTAGAGAACTCAATTGTCTGTGCTGGTTCAGTTTAGAGTTCATCAAGCTTTAGCTTGTCCGCACCGCTAAGCCGCAACCTAAAGGTTGA
>CAZVHN010000343.1:0-2553 GCA_964626895.1 uncultured Chloracidobacterium sp.
GGTTCGACCATTTGCGAGCCGTGAGAAGCTCCTTTTAGAGTGAGAATGAATTGAGTTGTTAATCCAGACGACTTTCATATCCCTCGGAAAGAGCGGCGACAGGGTCCGCCTTCCTTACCTGCAAATTAGCTGGGCTGAGCCGTCTCCAAAAGGGGTGAATGTCAATGTCAGACGCCGGTAGCGCCAGGCTGGTGCTCTTCTCACAAATACGACAGCCACCAATTCTTCCGGCGCTGCTTCACCCCCGCAAACCATTTACAAAGTGGGTAGAGCAGGATGACTCCCACAATCCAGCAGCCGTAAACGACAGCCAGGTTGAAACCACTGCCCGCGGGAGGAGGACCGGGGAATCCGTTCTGACTGCTAAACATCCACCTAACTGGTTTACCTACGGCGAGGTGCACAAGTACCGCAATGAAGTGGGCCGTCGGCCATTGCAACAGATAGAAAAAAAGCGGCACACGGCCGAACGTAATGAAGGCATTTCGGATCTTGTCACCCAGAGACCGTCGCACAGGTTCTGGTTCTGCGGACGCATCCTGGTTCGATTCAAACCAGGCCAACACGAACATCGCCGGCCCAAGGGTCATCAGTAGAAACAACAGCGAGGGCGGATACTTGGTCGTGTTGAGAAATGAGAGAACCGTAAAGACTGCAGAGCTCTGCGAGGACCAGTGAGAAGGATCGCCATATAGATTAACCAGCCTGAGAATGGTGAAGAGCGCGGTCGCTATGCTTCCCATGATCACCAATAATCGCCGCCGTCGCGGAGCGTCCAATTGGTAAAGCGCGCCGAATGCATAGCCGGCAGCCATTACGCCAACCCATGGGACCAGCGGGTAAATCACGAACACTACCGGGCTGGGAAATCCGACCACCGGAAACGCCTCAAACGGTTGGTGCAATATGAAATAGAGCTTCGTCCAGTAGCTTGGGACCGGACTATCCGGACCCTGCCAACCGCCTTGCACCTTATAACGATCCAACAAGTTGTGCAGGGCAATCATCCCAATTCCAAAGCCGGCTACGACACGCAGCGGCAAGTGGATCAATGCAGCCAGCAGAATCATGGAGACGCCAATAACCCAGATCACTTGCATGACGCCCAGGAATCTATAGTCCAGGTTAAAGAAAACGCCTATGCGCACGACGGTAAACTCCAGCAGGATTAACCACAGTCCACGGGTGATCAAAAAGCGCGATAAGTCTCGCTTACTCTTGCCGCGAATCAATTGCAAATAAGTGCCCGTGCCCGCCAGGAATACAAACACTGGCGCGCAGAAATGAGTAATCCAGCGGGTGAAGAAAAGCACCACGTTGGTACGTGACAGGTCTGTGGGATCGAAACCCTGCAGGAAGTCACGATGAACAAAGTCGCGTGTGTGATCGAGCATCATGATCACCATCACGATGCCGCGCAGCAGATCAATGGAGTCTATACGTGTGCGCTTCGAGTTGAAGTGCCCAGGTTGAGAGCTGCTTACTACGGGCGGAATCATTTCGGGCGTCGAGGGTTGGGGCGAACTGGCTGTTGACATGAAATTATCTAGACTGCGCGGTTTGGGGATTTTGCCGCTTCTGCTGTTTCACAATACGAAACAGCGCCTCGTCTGTTTGCGGCCACGGCGACCCTTAAAGCTCGATTTGCAAAGCTGAGATGATCGGGGCGAAAGAGAGCAGTTCGTCAATGGCCTCATCGGTGAGCGGGGCATCGGTTTCGATCAGCGCCAGGGCCTCGCCGCCGCGCTCGCGGCGGCCAAGATGAAAGCGACTAATGTTGACGCCACGTTCACCCAGGATTGTGCCTACACGACCGATAACACCGGGCACGTCCTGGTTTCTCATCACCAGCATGTAACCGTGGGGTATTGCCTCAATATGGAATCCATTTAGTTCCGTGATTCGACCTTGACGCGCATGTTCACCATATCCAAAAAGTGTCCCCGAAAGGCTTTGCTCGCTGGTGCTGGTTACTACATGGGTGCGAATCGCCGGGACCGAGTCGGTTGCTGAACGGAGGTAGGTGGTGTTGATAGTGATGCCCCGCTCCTCGGCAATCAAGAATGCATTCACTGCATTTACCCGGGCGCTGACATCACGTAATAGTCCCGCAAGAAATGATCTCGTTACCGGCGCCGCGTTCAAGTCTACGATCTCGCCGGCGTATTCAATCCTAACTTCCCTGACCGCTCCGTCAACCAACTGGGCCTGAAAGCGACCGAGGCTATATGCGAGTTCGATGTAAGGCTGCAACGCGTTTAGCTCCTTCGCGCCCAGCGCGGGAATATTTACTGCACCCCGCAAAGCCCCGGTCAACAGGTAATCGCGCATCTGTTCAGCTACTGTGAAGGCAACGCCTTCCTGAGCTTCGGCGGTTGAAGCGCCGAGATGCGGAGTGGCTATTACTTCATCCAGGGCCAGCAATGGATGGTCGGCTCGGGGCGGTTCCTCAGTAAAAACGTCCAGCGCCGCGCCGGCCACAAGCCCCGACTTGATCGCGTCCAGTAGTGCCTCCTCATCAACCAGGCCACCGCGTGCGCAGTTGATTATCCG
>CAZVHN010000344.1:0-3008 GCA_964626895.1 uncultured Chloracidobacterium sp.
CCGAAGCTTGAAGATAACGGGGTAGGGCGTGTCGGCATCAAACTCGGTCGAGTCGGCATCCTTGAGACCGCATTCGTGCCTGGCGTATTCGATACATGCCGTCTGCATTCCCAGGCAAATTCCGAAAAACGGCGTGCGGCTCCTTCTCGCATATGAGATAGCGCGGATCATTCCCGCGACTCCACGCTTGCCGAAGCCCCCGGGAACAAGAATGGCGTCGAAATCGCGCAAGCGGGATTCATAGTCATCGTTCATAAGCTCTTCCGACTCGATCCATTTCACGCTAACGCGAAGTTTATTGGCTACTCCTCCGTGGGTCAGTGCCTCGCGGAGTGATTTGTAAGAATCTTCGAGCTCCACATACTTGCCGACGATCGCAATGGAGGCTTCTCCGCCGGAAGGCTCGCGAATCGTCCCCACCAGGTCGCGCCACTCGGCGAGCTCAGACTGAGAAGCGCGCGCGCCAAAACCGAGCTGCGTGACTATCAACTCGTCCAGCCCTTGTTCATGAAATGCGAGCGGCACGTCATAAATCGTGTCCACGTCCATGGCGCTGATTACGGCCGATTCTTTTACGTTACAGAACAGTGCAATCTTCGACCTTAAATCGTGGGATAGCGGTCTCTCCGATCTGCACAACAGCACATCGGGGGCGATACCAATCTCTCGCAGGTCGCGAACTGAGTGTTGGGTGGGTTTTGTCTTTAGCTCACCGGCGGCGGCGATGAAAGGTACGAGCGTGACGTGAACAAAGAGGGTATTCCCTGCCCCTTCTTCGTTGCCCATCTGGCGAATGGCTTCGAGAAACGGCAAAGATTCAATATCACCGACCGTGCCGCCAATCTCAACGATAATTGCATCGGGCTGGTCCTTTTCAGCAACCGAACGCACCGCGGCCTTGATCTCATTCGTGATGTGGGGAATTACCTGAATCGTTTTGCCGAGATAGTCGCCACGTCGTTCTTTTTCGATCACGGAAAGATAGATCCGGCCAGTGGTCCAGTTGTTTGCCTGGGACAAGTGAGCGTGGGTAAAGCGCTCGTAATGGCCCAAATCAAGATCTGTTTCGGCGCCGTCATCAGTAACAAATACTTCGCCGTGTTGAAATGGAGACATGGTCCCCGGGTCGACGTTGATGTAAGGATCCAGCTTAATCAGGGCAACCTTCAAACCGCGCGCCTCCAGCAGGCAGCCGATCGAGGATGCCGCCAGCCCTTTCCCTAAGCTCGAAACCACCCCGCCTGTCACAAAAATATATTTAGGCATCTGTTCTCCCTCGCACTCTCCCCGGTTTCGAGCTCAAGCTTTAGCTTGCCGCCTACCAAACAACAACCTAAAGGTCGAACTCTCAACTGCGCGCCTCACGCCGACATTGGTTTAGATTTCCTTGCTCTCAGCGTCTCCCGCCTCTGGTCCATCACCGGATTCCTGCCCGCCGTTGTAATAACCTTGCTTGAAGTCTTCCTGAACTTCCATCGCTTTCCCAGCGGCAGGGTCCAGCATTTTCTGCAGCCCTGACATCCCGGCGCTAAGCAAGCTCGGGGCTTCGTGGGCGCGCTTCTCAAACTCCTCAGTCGTCACGTTATACGGTTTGCTTAGGTGCGACAGCCCCCACAACCCGCAGATGATGAGAAAAGCAATTAATCCTAGTCCAATCCAATCGCTCATTGTTTGGTTATCATGCTAATCCTGCAGCCGAGACTTAAAACGCTCGACAGCAAACTCCAGATGCTCCTTCTGAATCGACGCCCTCACGCGCTCGAGGTCTTCCCTGGTGTCAACTCCGATTGAGGGAGTGGACGCTTCAATCGCCTTGATCTTCACCCCACGCTCGAGTGCGCGCAACTGCTCCAGGCATTCTACCCGCTCCAGGTCCGATTGCGGCCACCTGGTGAACTCCAACAGCATTTCCTTGCGGTAGACATATAAACCCGTGTGCTTACGGAATTGGCCAAGCAGACCGGGCTCCTTTCGAAGTGCGGTCTCAAGCGTTACATGTTTTCGCACGGCCTCGCGAGGATAGGGCACAGGCGAACGCGAAAAATAAAGAGCATGCCCCGAATTATCCACGACAATCTTCACCACATCCGGATTTAGAACATCCGCCGCTGTCTCGATCGCTTCCCAGGTCGTAACGATCGCTACGCTTTCGTCGTTACTCGCTTCAATTGCTCGTTCGATGGTCTGAGTTGAAATAAGAGGCTCATCGCCCTGAAGGTTGACAACAATATCGGCGCCCGCCAGCGTCTCCGCCACCTCCGCCAGGCGATCTGTGCCGCTCGCGTGATCGGCCCGGGTCATCACGGCTTCACAACCGGCCGATCGCACGACATCGACAATGCGTTCATCATCGGTTGCCACGATTACGCGAGCGACATTGCGGGCTGCCATCGCGCGCTCGGTAACCCAGCAGATCATTGGCTTGCCGTCGATTTCCAGGAGTGCCTTGCCAGGCAGACGAGTGGACGCAAACCGCGCGGGAATGATGACAACCGCCTTTGATTGGGGATTTGTGTGGAAGTTTGGCCCCGTAAGATTCACGGAGCAACAGATTAGCTTGGGGCGAAGGGAGTGTCAAATCTTCTCTACAGGGGGTAGTGTCATATTTTCATAAACGCGCTGCTCAGTCCGCATCGCCGACGACTGACAGCAGCCGGAAACTTCAGATGCCTTAGCACTCCACCTTGAACTAACCATTAATAGTGAGGAAATTTGCTAAGGTTGGATAGTCTCAGTGTGCTTTTTCAAACTCTGAAGGCGGGGTATCATCAACCATCCACCAATGCGAGTCTTCTACACACCTCGATACTACGCTGACATTGGCGACGGCCACATCTTTCCTATTCGAAAATTCGAGTTGGTGCGGGAAAGGCTTTTGGGAGAAGGCACCTTGCGTCCAGAAGATCTGATCGAGCCCGAGCCTGCTTCAGTCGAAGACGTGCGCCTGGTGCATACGGAAGACTACGTCTCACGCTTGTGCGCAGGCGTCTTAAAGGGCAGCGAGTTAA
>CAZVHN010000345.1:0-2732 GCA_964626895.1 uncultured Chloracidobacterium sp.
AGACCTTCTTACCAGCGACCTCAGCAAAGCAGTCGGCTGTGGCGTACGTTGCGCGATTTTGCGTGATCTTTGCGTGAAGCATAATCTCTTGGTTCGGCTTCACCCAATCGCGAAAGCTGGCCCCGTTGATCTTTCCCAGCATCGCGCGTCCCGGATGAGTCCCCTCCGCATCGAGGCATCGCCCCGCCGCCTGCGCCATCATTTCAGTCAACAAAACTCCGGGGACGACGGGGAAACCAGGAAAGTGGTCGCGGAACAACTCCTCATCCTCTGGCAGCGTCTTGGACGCCGTGATCTGTTTGCCCGGATCCAATTCATGAATTCTGTCGACAAGAATGAATTTCATATAGGTCGCGGATGCAAAGGTCTATTGCGATAGCATCTGTGCCTCTGGATAGTGGTTAGGTGAGCTTTCCGTTCCGTCGCATAACATCCAGGATATCTCCCACCTTCTTGATCGTCTGTATGTCGTCATCCGTCAGCACGATACCAAAATCACTATCTAGACTTGCCATCAGGGTCAAGACTCCGAGTGAATCCCAAGACAGGATATCATCGCGAAGCGTGTCGGGAGTCAACTGCTCAGATGATGTCTCAAGCACTTTGGCAATCCACTCAACAGCCTCACGTTGCGTCATACGACTTGTCCCCCTATTGCGTTATTGAACTGAACATCCACCATCCACAACCAAATCGGTTCCGGTAATCCATTTGCTCTCAGGCGATAGGAGGAACACGGCTGCGCTTGCAACATCCTCAGGGCTGCCAAACCCCAAGGGATGTGAGTCTTTAAGGGCTTGGACTTGCTGCGCCGTTAGTCCAGAGAACGCTTTCTCTGTCATTTCTGTCCGGACGATGCCGGGAGAGAGCACGTTGACACGGATATTTCGGCGTGCTAGTTCGATCGCCATGGCTCGCGCGGCAGCTGTCACTGCACCTTTGCTTCCACTATAGGCGATTTGGCCCGGTTTGCCGATGAGGCTATAGATTGCCGAGATGAACAGAATGGAACCGCCGTCTTCAGTCAGAGCATCTCGCCGAGTTACCGCTCGCGCCAATTCTATTCCCCCCAGATAATTCACTCGCATCATCGCTTGGAGTTTCTCCGGGCTGGTGGCGCTCAACGGCAACGTTTCTACGGTTCCTGCCGCATGGCACAAGCCGTACAACTGTCCGACTACCGTCACTGTGTCCTTGATTGCCGGCACGATGTCGGTTGGCCGACTCAAGTCTAGTTCAAGTATTCGGCAAGCCGGGGCGTTGGCCCGTCGCGCCGTTTCTTCCAACCGCCCCCGATCGCGACCGATTAAGACGAGGCCCGCGCCTTGTCGACCAAGATGGATGGCCACTGCTCGTCCGATGCCGGAAGAGGCACCGGACACCACGATCGTCTTTCCTTCAAAGATTTTCTCGCTGGTCTCATTCACACAGACACCTGTTTGCTGTTGTCAAATTCGACGGAGTCCAAAATCGCGCCGGGGTCTAAGTCAACAAGTGCTGATCCCCAGGACAATCCGACGCCGTATCCTAAGAGCATCAGGCGCAACGCACGGTCCTTTGGCCTGATCAATTTTCCTTCGGTGAGCGTCAGGGGAATCGAGACTCCACCCGTGTTTCCATACTCTTTGAGAATGATGGGAACTTTCTCAAGAGAGAGCGTTTGCTTCATGCAAACGTGCTTGATGATGAATTGGTTCGATTGATGGAAGATGAAGTAGTCGATGTCGTTGGAAGACATTCCTGCGCCCGCGAGGGTTTCATCGATCAACGCCGGCACCCGCTTGATGGTGAAGTTAAAGACGAGCGCGCCATTCATATTTACACAATGTTTGCGCGGGTCTGAGCCGAAACGGTCGCGAAAGCCTCCGGATTCGATGATCATGGTGTTGTATCCGCTACCGTCTGAATGAAGGGCGTAATGCCAATCGGCAGTTGAGCCTGGATGAACGGCTTCCAGCGCCGTGGCTGAGCCGGCATCCCCAAACAGCAGAGAGACTGACCGGTCCGACTTGCCCGAAAACCGAGTTGGGGTCTCCCCGTGCAACACAAGAACACGGCGTACGCCGCCGCCCTGTAGCATCATGGCTGCGAGCCACATGCCGTACGGATAGCCGGAACAGCCGAGACCTACATCGAATGCGGCACAATGATCAGCCAGCCCTAAACGGTGGTGGATGACGCAGGCAGTAGAGGGCAGGAAATAGTCCGGAGTCTGCGTCACCATGATCAGGGCATCAATCGAGTCCGGTTTCCAGCCCAGTCTATCCAAGACCCGCTGCGCAGCAGCAACGCAGAGATCACTGCTGCAGACAGCGTCTCCTGCTAGCCGCCTGGCGGCGACGCCTGCCATCCCGGTAACCTTGCGAATTTCCTCATCGCTGAACTCGGCTGAGTCAGTAAGGTTATAGAATCGCCTGGTAGGAACACATGTACAGACTGCGGCTATTCTTGCCCCTGCTGTTTTCACAAGTGCCATCTATGCTACCGTTTCTTGGTTTCCCAAATGTGACGCCCACTATTGGGTTTTTATTTGGACTTTCTAGGAAGCTGTCCGACATTGAAAGATTTGCATCATGCTTCCCCTTTCTTAGCGCCAGCTCACGGATAGACGGTCAGGACCTCCCCTCCTCTGCTTCCGTGGTTCCCTCTCTTCACTCTTCACGCCGTTCATACCCTGCAGGCCTAGGGAGCTGGTCGGCAGCGGGTGTTTCGCCAGAGCTTCAGCACATTGT
>CAZVHN010000346.1:0-2066 GCA_964626895.1 uncultured Chloracidobacterium sp.
TTCGAATGCCCCATCGAGATTCATCGACATTCGCGCGTTGCGGAACGACAGCGTTGGGATATGCCTGGTTTGGATTCACGCCAGGTGCAAGCGATTTAAATATTAGTCACAGGTAACTGCATGTTCCGAAACCAAGGCAAAGGCACAAAGAAATTCGCCGCCGTCCACGCCTCGATCCACAATCACTTTAACCACGATCGCCACCTCAGCCGCCGCGACATCTTCAAGCAGCACCGCTCCGCCGCGTTGGCCGAGTGGCGTCAACTGGCTGCCTGACGCAATCCGCTTCGCGCACTTCGCTGTCTGGTTCGCATGAGTTTGACACTGCCCCCGGGATGCGTTATCCGCATGGATCACAAATCTTCTCGATCGCTCAGGACTAACCACCCTGGCCAGCGGGCGGACCCCGCTCAGACCTCGGCGCTCAGTCGACGCCTCTCAAGCCTAGCCCTTCCACTCGAAACCGGCACTACCGTCGCCGTGATGTCGGCGCTGTACATTTTTGAGTTTCGCGCGCTCTTCCGTAGCGGGCTCCGCCCGGAGCGCGCGCCGGTTGGTGGACACGTAGGCCGAAAGTTGTGCTACCAGAACTTGCGAGCTAGACAGGAGAAAAGATCATGGCCAAAACGATTGCCAGGCGAAAACGTGTCATTCGTCGGGATTGGACGCGCGCCGACGTGAAAGAACTAAGACAGCACTCAAGAAACAAAACGCGCGTCAAAACAATCTCTAGAGCGCTCAAGCGTACGCCCGGTTCCCTGAGACAAAAGGCCCGTGCACTCGGAATTCCGTTGGGTCATC
The DNA here is from genome assembly GCA_964626895.1 of uncultured Chloracidobacterium sp. Classification (GTDB taxonomy): domain Bacteria; phylum Acidobacteriota; class Blastocatellia; order Pyrinomonadales; family Pyrinomonadaceae; genus PSRF01. The sequence continues at coordinate 802 of CAZVHN010000346.1, forward strand.
GCCGCCCCAAAAAGAAGCGAGCGACATAGCTAATCGTCTGACGCTTTGGTTCGCGTCATCCGGAAATGCTATCTTCCAGTCTTCAAGTCCCTTAGCAACGCTCCCGCGCGGCCCGCCGGACACGGCCGAGACGCGTAAATAAAGTCGCCAATTTTCGTGGGAAGCGATATCCGCCGAACAGGCCATTGCAGCGAACAACTGGAGACATCTCGATGAGCTTCAACAAACATGCAAGTTAATCGCGGGCGGAGGGCGGCAAATCGGGTGTTAATTCGCGAGACGCGGGAGGAGGAGGCGGCTCGACTCGAAAAAGAGATAGCCGCCCATCATGTGACACGGTGCGAACCTGGTGAGCGTAACCCTTCCTCATCGCGGCCGGGTTGGAGTAGCGCGCCACTTATCCCGATTTCAGAGCAGAGAGCGGCCGAGGAAATCGCGAAGAAGATAATGCGGAAGCGACGGCGAACGAAAGCTTGAAGGGCGCATGAACGAGCAGGAAGCAAATCTCCAATTCACCACCGATCCGCGCGCGTTGGCTGAGAGCCTCGCCGGCTACCGCGAACCGAGTTGTGCGCGTAGCACTTTTGAGATCGTGATTACGGTGTTACCGCTTGTTCTCCTCTGGCTCCTGATGTGGGCCTCCCTCGAAATTGGGTACTGGCTTTGCTTCCTGCTTTCCGTACCGGCGGCTGGCTTTCTCGTGCGTCTATTCATGATCCAGCACGATTGCGGCCATGGATCGTTTTTCCGTCGGCGCGTCGTAAACGACTGGGTTGGTCGGGTGATCGGCGTCGTGACTTTAACGCCTTATGACTTTTGGCGACGCACGCACGCTATCCATCATGCGAATTCGGGTAATCTCGATCATCGCGGAATTGGTGACATCGATGTGCTAACGGTGCGCGAATATCTGGCGTTGTCCCGATGGCGCCAGCTCCTGTATCGACTGTACCGGCATCCGTTCATCATGTTTGGCGTTGGTCCAGCGTATCACTTCGTCTTGCGGCAACGACTCCCGTTTGGATTGATGCATAGTGGTTGGCAGCCCTGGCTGAGTACGATGGCGACGAACATCGCAATCGTGATGCTTGTCACGATGATGATTTGGCTGGTCGGCGTTGGCCCATTCCTACTTGTGCAACTACCAATAACATTTCTCGGAGCTTCGATCGGCGTTTGGCTGTTCTATGTTCAGCACCAGTTCGAACACACCTTCTGGACCCATGATAGCGGCTGGAATTTTCACGAGTCGGCGCTGTGCGGGA